>PMKX01000021.1:5180-14387 GCA_003158705.1 Actinomycetota bacterium | reverse complement strand
GGCGTCGGGGTGGGCGTGGGCGTCGGATCTGCGATGGACAACAGCTCCCAGCGAGCATGGACGTAGCCGCTGAGCTTGCGAACGTGGGCAGCCAGGAAGGCCATCCTGCGTGAGAGGCAGCTGTAGTTCCGGGAAAGCATCCTGCGGCTCAAGCGCCGTGCGTCGCGGTCAAGGTGCAGCACCTGGCCGTTGAGACTGAGAACGGCGGCGTAGGTGGCTTTGTCCACGCCAGTGAGCTGCAATGTGTAGCGGTTGAGAGTCCTGACGGCGCGGGTCAGGCTGGCGACGCGTCTGTCGGTGACCACGAGATGTCGCCGTAGCCAGGCGCTGTGAGGGGTCCTGCTGGCGCGACGCGAGAGCCGGTCGATCTGCCGGTTGATCATGGCCGCAGATCTCGTGAAGCCGGCGGCACGTGCTTGCGAGTCGGCGCCTGCGGCTGTCGCTTGCGCTGGGAGAGGGGAGAGGAGCGCCGGCAGGACCGTGCAGGCGACCAGGATGATCAGTAGTGCCTTGGTCCGGTGCACCGTAGCCTCCTCGCCGTTCGGGCGAAGCACGAGGCGCCGGCTCTCGGTCGAGAGGTCTTGGTGTGTCGCACCAGCGCGACGAGCTTCGGTTGTGACGTGAACTCTTGCTCATGGAATCGACCGGCGGCGGGCGAACATTAGGGGCCGCAGGACCCATGCGTAGCCAAGGCCGAATACGAGCTCGCGATGGAGCGGGGCGTGACGCGGTCGGCGTGCCGGCGAAGACCGTGGGCCGGCGGCCGGTCACGCGATAAGATTGCCGCAGAGAACGGCCGAGCGAGGGGACTCGATGCAGGGCAAGCACAGCGTGCGCGTGTGGGGATCCGCAGCGGCCTTTGTCGCCGCTGGGGTGGCGCTGCGCCTCTACGACTTGCGAGGCCCGAGCCTGTGGTTCGACGAGGGCGGCAGCTTGCGGGCGACAAACCAGTCGACTTTCTCGGGCATGTTCTCGGACCTGCTGCACACCGCCCATGGCGACCGCTTCCAGCCGCTCTACTTCATCGCGCTCTGGTGCTGGCGCCAGCTGTTCGGCAGCGGCGTGCTGAGCTTGCGGCTGCCGTCGGCGTTGCTCGGCATCGCGGCCGTCGTGGTGCTCGCGCTGGCAGCGCGCCTGCTGTACGGGACCGAGGCTGGGCTGTGGTGTGCCTTCTTCAGCACCCCGAGCGCGCTCCTCATCATCCACAGCCAGGAGGCGCGGCCGTACGCACTGTTGATCCTCTTGGTCGCCGCGCAGTTCGCTTGCCTGCTGTGGGTGAGAGGTCGCGAGGCTCGGCCGTCGCCTGCGAGCCTCTGGCTCTTCTGGGTCGTGACCGGCGTCGCCTGCTTCGCCAGTGTGCTGGCGTGNNTGCGGCGCTGGCTGCCCGCCTTCGTCGCTACGCTGCCGGCGATCGTGTTCTTCCTGGCGTCCGGCGTCGCCGGCGCTCCCAGCGAGGCACAGGTGACGCGGCTCGGCGGGTCGCTGCTGCGCAACGCCGCCTTCGCCGTCTACGGCATGCTGGTGGGCACCACCTACGGGCCGCCCATCCAGCGGCTGCAGGCTGATCACGGCCTGCACGTGCTGGCGCCCTATTGGCCGGAGCTGCTGGTGTTCGCCGTGGTCTCGCTGGGTTTGGTGTCGGCGTTCGTGGCCGCGTGGCGGCGCCCCGCGGCCGATGCGGGGCGGCGTCGCACCGAGGCCGTGCTTGCCCTCGCTCTCGCGGGCTCCTTCGTTCTCATGATCGTGTTCGCGGCGGCCACCAAGCTCAACTGGCAGCCGCGGCACTCGTTCTTTCTGGTCGTGCCCTTCGCTCTGCTCGTGCCGGCGCTGCCGGCGGCATGGTCTGAGCGCGGCGCGGCTTGGCGAGGCTGGGGACTGTACGCGCGCCTGGCGGTGGTCGCTCTGGTCGCGCTCAACTGTTACTCACTCGTGCACTACTACTTCGACCCTGCCTATGCTCGCGACGATTACCGCGGCGCGGCGCAGTACGTCGTGTCTCACAGTGGGCCGCAGCAGCCGGCAGTAGTGCTCAACGGGGTCATCCAGCTTCTTGAGTATTACGGCGCTCGCGATATGGTGGACGGCACGGCTCTGGATCAGACGCGCCTGGCGACGGCGGTCGAGGCTGTCACGCACGACAGTCCGCACGTGTTGCTGGTAGTCAACAGACAGCCGGCGTACTGGAAGCAGACGGGGTCGGTGCCTGCGGCGATCGGCTCTGTCTACAGGCTGGAAGGGACTCGTCACCTGGCCTACTTCGACATCTACAGTCTCGCTCGCCGGCCGTTGGCCGCAGGGCCACAGTGATGAATCTCACGCTGCGTGAGGCGCGGCCGGCCACGGCCGCCGAGTGGGACGCCGTCTGGACGGCGTGTCCCTACGCCACCTACTTCCACTCGCGCGCCTGGTCGGAAGACTGGAGCACCTACACCAGGGGCTCGCTGGTGCCGGCGCCCGAGCTGGTCACGTTCAGCGACGAGCGACGGGCGCTGCTGCCCATCACCCGCCAGCTTCGTCGCCGTGGTCTGGCGGTGCGCAACATCCTGTCGCCGGCCGGCACCTATGGCGGCTGGCTTGCCGATGAGCCGCTGGAGACGGCGCACGCCCAGCTCCTCACCGCCTGGCTGCTTGCCAAGCGCGTCCCTCTCTGGTGGCGGGTGAACCCGTTCGACCCTCTGGCGGCCGTTCCGGCTCAAGAGGCCACCGAGCCGGATGTGACACACCTGCTGCCGGTGGAGCGAGATGCTGAAGGCAGGTGTGAGAATGTGACTCACAGTCAGCGAAGCGCGGTGAACAAAGCCCGGCGGGCGGGCCTGGTGGTGCGTCACGCCACGAGCGCGGCGGACTGGGAAGTCTACTTCTCCATATACGAGAACACCTTGGCGCGCTGGGGAGACACTGCGAGCTCGCGTTACGGCGCAGAGTTGTTCGAGCTCCTGCGCCGCCGAGGAGAGCCCGGTGTGACACTGTGGTTGACTGAGCTGCAAGACGGCCCCATCGTGGCCGGCGCCATCACCCTGAGCGCCCCACACCACGTGGCCGGCTGGCACATGGCCACGCTGGCCGACTACTTCCGGTTGAAGCCCAACAACCTGATGGTGCACGAGATCGCCGAGGATGCCTGCCAGCGTTCACTGAGCTGGTTCGACATGAACCCAAGCGGTGGACACAAGGGTGTGCAGGAGTTCAAGGAGCGCTGCGGAGGGCAACCCCTGGCGTGTCCTGTGATCGTGAAAGACACGCCGTGGACACGCGCGGTGGCTGCGGCCGGCGCGGTGGCCGCCAGGCTACGCGGAGTCAACGGCGGCGAAGCGCGCGAGCCGGACGGCAGCGGCGAGGCGGCAGGGGACTGAGCGACGTGAAGAGCAGTCTGCTCAGCGAGTTCCGCAGCTTCTTCGGTTGCGAGCACGTCGTGCCTGTGGGGGGTGGGACGGTCGGGCTCCAGTTGACACTGCGCAGCCTCGGCGTGCGCGGCCGCCCGGTCATGATCCCCGCACTCACCTGCTCGTCGGTCGCCCTGGCGGTGATCGCCGCGGGCGGTGTGCCCCGCTTGGTCGATGTCTCGGCCGCCGACTGCACCATCGACCCCGATGCTGTGGTCGCGGCGCTGGACCGCGACGTGGCCGCCATCGTGGCCGTGGACAGCTTCGGCTATCCGGCGCGGCTCAGCGCTCTGCGCGAAGCTGCCGCACCGTTCGGCTGCCCTGTGATCGAGGACGCCTGCCAGTCCTACGGCAGCCGTGCCGCCGGCGTGCCGCTCGGTGCGCTCGGTGATGTGGGCGTCGTGAGCTTCGGCTATGCGAAGAACGTCTGGCTAGACGCCGGCGGTCTGGTGCTCACCAACGACGCCGACGTCGCTCGTGACGTGCAGGCCCTGCAGCGCCCGCGTGACTACGCGTGGCTGAGCGGGCTGCGCAGTCACCTGCTGCTCAGGCTCGGGCTCACCGGCCACGAGAGCTGGCTGCCGTTCCTCGTCCGCCGCCTCGGCCTGCTCCGGTTCTCATTCCCCGTTGCGCAGGAGGAGCGTCTCGAGGCTGCCTGGCGCGTCTTCGTCAGCGAGCTCGAAGAGACGAAGGGCACTCTGGCCCGCGTCGCCAAGCTGGTCGCCGGCTTTGCGGGTGTGCAGCCGTTCGACTACTCGGAACCAGATTGGCTTCCCTGGCGCTACAGCTTCACGATCCCCGATCCGGACGCTCGGGTGCGCTTCACGGCGGCGATGGCGGCGGCCGGCGTGCCGTTGACGCACCTGTACCCCGTGCTCGACGGCTACGCCGCCGAGGTCGGGGCGCCTGAGTACGACCAGGCCCGGCGCCTCGCCGCCTCGATCGTGAACCTCAAGCACTCGGCCAGAGCCGCCGACACACGCGAGTTCGCGGCCAGGCTCGAGCGCGCGAGCCGAGAGTGGGTCGCGCCGGACGAGGTGCCGCGATCCTAGCCGACGGAGGCAACGCCACGAGCCTGAGGACGCAGGCTGCGAGCGGCGTGAAGTGGACGTCGGCCTCGATGCTGACGACGACCATCGTCGGCGTCGTCCAGTTGGCGGTGCTCACTCGGCTCCTCTCGCGCGCCGACTTTGGCCTCATGGCGATGATCGTCACCGTGGTCGGATTCGCCCAGGTCTACGCCGACATGGGCTTCAGCGGCGCCATCATCTACCGTCAGGACGCGACGCGCGACCAGCTCTCGACGCTCTACTGGACCAACCTGGTCGTGAGCTTCGGCCTCTTCCTTGTGGTCGCCGCCAGTTCGCCGTTCGTGGCTGCCTTCTTCCACCAGCCGGGGCTGCGGCGGCCGATGCTCTGGGCGAGCTTGCTCTTCCTGGTCACGCCGTTCGGACAGCAGTTCCAGATGCTGCTGCAGAAGGACCTTCTGTTCAAACGACTCGGACTCATCGAGATCACGTCCTCGCTGCTCGGGCTGGCAGTCGCCGTAGCCTCGGGGATCGCGCATCAGGGTGTGTACGCACTCATCTGGGCCCAGCTTGCCTCGGCTACCGCCAAGGCGACGCTGCTTGCGGCATACGGTTGGCGCCACTGGAGGCCACGCTTCCACGTCCGTTTCGCCGACCTCAAGGGTTACATCGGCTTTGGCGCCTACCAGATGGGCGAACGCAGCATCTACTACTGGGCGGCCAACATCGACTATCTGCTCATCGGCCGCTTTCT
Organism: Actinomycetota bacterium; assembly: GCA_003158705.1. GTDB lineage: Bacteria > Actinomycetota > Thermoleophilia > UBA2241 > UBA2241 > FEN-672. The sequence goes on along the minus strand of PMKX01000021.1, from coordinate 9,222 downwards.
CGGTGCCGCTCCCCTCGGTTTGTACACGATCGCCTTCCAGCTCGTGGTCGTGCCGGTGAACAAGCTCAGCCCCGTGCTCACGCGCGTCGCCTTTCCGGTCTTCTCCAAGCGGCAGCACGACGACGCCGCCTTGCGGCGGGGCTATTGTGATCTCATCCAGCTGGTGGCCTTCGCCAGCTTCCCTCTGCTCATCGGGCTGGCGGCCACCGGGCCGGTGGCCGTCAAGGCCATATTCGGCGCTGCCTGGTTGCCGTCGGTCATTCTCGTTCGCTTGCTGGTGCCGATGGGCATGCTGATGGCCATCGGCAGCCCGTCCGGCTCGCTCTATCTTGCCAAGGGCCGTGCCGATCTCGGCTTCTGGTACAACGTCGTGAACACGGCGGTCATCGTGGCCGCGTTGTATGCAGCTGTGCACTATGGGACTAGGGCCGTGTCCGCATCGCAGTCGCTCGTGGCGCTGGTCATGACGCCGCTCGAGCTCTACCTGCTGTGGTGGGTATCGCGGCTGCGTCCATTGGCCTACTTGCGCTGTCTGGCCATGCCGGCGCTGTGCTCCGGCATCATGGGCGCCTGCGTGTTTGCGACCTACCTGGGCGCGCGCAGCCTGCTCCCGGCGTCGGCCTGCCTGGCCCTCCTGGTCGTGGAGGGGATCGCCGTCTACGTCGCCCTGTGGAGTCTGCTACGTCGCGAGTACATCCCCGATCTCTGGCGCCTGCTGCGCGCGAGAGGCTAGAGTGTAGCCGAGATGCCCGGACTGGTCGGCTTCGTATGTGAAGGAATGGAGCGGCGCTACGCCCTGAGTGCGCTGGGCGAAATGGCGGCGCTGGCCACCGACCCTCGTGCACACGTGTGGGACGCGCCGTTCTGCGACGACGAGGTATGCGCCATGCGATCGCACCTCGGCATCGCGCAGGCTGCGCCGCAGCCCTACGTGGACGAGGGTGTGCACGTCTGGATGGAAGGCGAGATCTTCAACGCCGACGACGTAGAGGCTGCCTGGGACGAGGACTCGGCTCACCGGGCTGGCGGCCAGCCCGGGCTGCTCGTTCGTCTGTACCGCCGCGGCGGCTGCGGCGCCGATTGGGGAGCGCTGGCGAGCGTCGACGGCATCTACTCCGCCGTCATCTACGACGCGCCGCGGCGGTCCGTCCACCTCGTGATCGACCGTCTGGGCATGCGCTTCTTGCACTGGACGCTCGCCGGCGGGCGGTTCGCATGGTCGAGCTCGAGCTCTGCCTTTCTTGCCTTACCGGGCTTCACGCCGAGCGTCTCGGCCCGCCGCGTGGAGCAGTTCCTCGCCCTTGGTCACCTCCAGCTCGACGCCACGTGGCTGGACGGCGTCGAGCTGGTGTCGCCTGGCACGGTGATCTCGTGGGACATGCGCACCAAGACCCTTGGCCGGCATCGCTACTGGTGGTGGGACCACCTGAAGCCTGCCGCGAGTGCGCCGGACATGCGCGTGGCGGCCGAGGAGTTGGCGCGGCGCTTCCGTCTGGCCGTGGCGAAGCGCTGCCGGCCGGGAGAGCGCGTCGGCGTCTCGCTGAGCGGCGGTCTTGACTCGCGGGCGATCCTCGCCGCCGCACCGGAGCGCGGCGAGCCGCTACCGACGCTCACGTTCGGGCGGCTCGACTCACTCGATGTGGCCATCGCGCGGCGCGTCGCCGCGGTCAAGGGCGCCGAGGCTCACTTCTTCGAGATCTCGGCCCACAACTGGTTTGCGCCCAGGCTGGACGCCGTGTGGTGGAGCGAGGCCAACACGAGCCTCCTCGACATGCACGGAGTGGAGGCGCGCGACGAGTACCGGCGCCTTATGGACATCAACCTCGACGGCTACGGCGGCGACAACATCGTGCGCGGTGACTATCTTCACGGGCGGGAGTCGCTGGACCGGTTCGACGCCGGCTTTCTGGCTCGCTTCAAGCAGTGCGACCCCTCGTTGCTCGATGGTCTCGAGGCCTTCGCGCCACTGGGCCGCTCCGAGTACTGGGGCCTCGAGAGCTCGGCGCGACGATGGATCGCCGCGCCGCTCTTCAGCGACCTCACCTTCATGGAGAGCCGCAAGCCCTTCGTCGCCAACGACATCGTCGAGTTCGTGTATTCGCTGCCGGACCGCTATCGTTATCGTGGCCGCTTGTACCAGACCATGCTGCTGGGCGCCTTTCCCGAGTACTACCGGCACATCCCGTGGGCCAACATCGGTATCCCGATCGGCAGGCCCCGGGGTGCGGGCCGGCTCTACAAGATGAAGTCGAAGCTTCAGGCACGCCTCGCCGGCGGCTTCACCGGGGTGCCGCGGCGCGGGCCGGTCCGCTACGCCGACTACCCGGCGTGGCTGCGCATCGGGCCGGCCCGCGCCTTGGTGGAGCAGCTCGTCATCACGTCCTCGGCGCTCCATCGCGAGTATGATCACTCCGGCCGAGCTGCCCGGCTCTGGGACGAGCACCTGCGCGGGGCCGACCACTCGGTCGCCATCGGGCGCTACCTGACCGTCGAGCTCAGGCTACGGCAGCTCTTTGAGGGGACCTACCGGCCGGAGCTTGGCGCAGCCTCCCTCTACACTCGCGAGCGACGACTCCCCTCCTCATCGAAAGCGAGGTCCACACCGCGATGACCGACTCGCCGATCCGCCCGCCAGATCGCTTCCTCGTGTTCGGAGCCCCGACCATGGGCGAGGAGGAGATCGCCGAGGTCGTCGCCTCCATGCGCAGCGGCTGGCTGGGCAGCGGGCCCAAGGTGGCGCGCTTCGAGAGTGACTTCGCCGCCTACAAGGGCGTCGAGTACGCCGTCGCCGTCAGTTCCTGCACGGCCGCCCTGCACCTCTCGATGCTTGCCTTGGGCCTGCGGCCGGGGGACGAGGTCGTGACCACGGCGCTCACGTTCGCGGCCACCGTGAACGCGGTGATCCACGCCGGCGCCACTCCGGTGCTCGCCGACGTGGATCCCGAGACCATGAACGTCGATCCCGCAGCTGTGCGCGCGGCGCTCACCGAGCGTACCAAGGCCATTCTGCCGGTGCACTTTGCCGGACGGCCGTGCGCCATGGACGAGTTGCAGGCGCTGGCGGCCGACCATGGTCTGGCGCTCATCGAGGACTGCGCCCACGCCATCGAGAGCGAATACCGTGGGCGCAAGACAGGCACCATGGGCGACTTCGGCTGCTTCAGCTTCTATGCCACCAAGAACGTGACCACCGGCGAGGGAGGCATGGTGTTGGCGCGCCGCGAGACCGACGCGGCGCGCATCAAGGTGCTGGCCCTGCACGGCATGAGCAAGGACGCCTGGCGGCGCTTTTCGGACGAGGGCTACAAGCACTACCTGGTCACCGAGTGTGGTTACAAGTACAACATGATGGATATCCAGGCGGCGATGGGCATCCATCAGCTCGCGCGCGTGGAGGAGAGCTGGCGTCGTCGCCAACAGATCTGGACGCGCTACCGGGAGGAGCTGGCCGGGCTCGGGCTCGGTCTTCCGGCCGAGCCCGAGCCCGGCACGCGTCACGCCTATCACCTCTTCACGGTGCTGGTCGACGAGCAGCTCTGCGGCATCTCGCGCGACGACTTCCTGGCCGCCATGACGGCCGAGAACATCGGCGTCGGCGTCCACTACCTCGCCATTCCCGAGCACCCCTACTACCGCGAGACGTTCGCCTGGCGGCCGCAGGACTATCCGCAGGCGACGCGCATCGGGCGGCAGACCGTGAGCCTGCCGCTCTCGCCGGGGCTCAGCGAGGCGGACGTCGACGACGTAGTCGCTGCCGTACGCAAGGTGTTGCAGCGGTGACCTCGCTCGGCGTCGCGCACTCGTTCGAGGTGTGGCTGCCGCTGACCATGACCTGGGCGTACAACCAGGTGCGCCTGGCGCCCGAGATCGAAGCCATCGTGTTGGCCGGGCGCACGGAGAATCTGGAGGCGTTCCCCTGGCGACCGCTGTATGTGCCGACCAGTGCGGTGGACCGGTTGCGTCTGGCCGCCGCCGACAAGGCTCGCCGGCGCGCCTACCCGCTGAGCTGGGGCAAGGCCGTGCGTCACCACCGGCCGCAGGT
>PMKX01000021.1:0-5174 GCA_003158705.1 Actinomycetota bacterium | reverse complement strand
TACGTGGAGCTGTTCGCCGCCGCCGATCTGTTCTTGTGCGAAGGGCCCTACATGAAGGCTTCGCTCGTCGCCCAGGGCTGTCCGGAGGCCAAGGTGCAGGTGCAGCGCCTCGGCGTCGAGCTGGACCGCCTGCCCTGCGTACCGCGTGAGGCGCCCGCCGACGGCGTCGTACGCATCCTCATGGCGGGCGCCTTCCGGGAGAAGAAGGGCATGCCGCTGGCGCTGGCCGCCGTNNGGGCCGGCGGCCGACGAGCAGGCCGAGAAACGCCGCATTCTCGAAGTGGTGGAGCGCGAAGGGCTGGGCGACGTGGTCGACTTTCTCGGCTTCACGCCCTACGAGCGCCTCATCGAGGAGGCCTACCGTCACCATATCTTCCTCTCGCCGAGCCTGGTGGCCGCCGACGGCGACTGCGAAGGCGGCGCGCCCGTGGTCATCACCGAGATGGCCGCCTCCGGCATGCCGGTGGCCAGCAGCACGCACTGCGACATCCCTGAGGTGGTGGTCGATGGCGTGACCGGTGTGCTGGCGCCGGAGGGTGACCTGGAAGCGCTGGCGGCGCGCCTCGAGGAGCTGTGCAGCGCGCCCGAGCTCTGGGCGGCCATGGGGCGCGCTGCCCGGTCACATGTGGAGGAGCTCTTCGACGTGCGCCGCTGCACCGCCGCGCTCGCTGCCCGCTACCGGGAGCTCGCCCGCTAGGTCAGCCTCGGCGCCCTGCGCCGGGCAGGCGCTACTGGTAGTAGCTCTGGTAGCGGTACGCCCTCTGGCCTGAGCGGCGCGGCACCCCGGTGACCACAAGGCCCAGGCTGCGGGCCGGGATGCGCTGCACAAACTCCTCGATGCGGTCCAGCATGTCGCGCGTGGTCTGGTCGAGGCGCACGACGATGATGACGCCGTCGACCTTGCTGGCCAGCGTGGCGGCGTCGCCGACAGCCAGCAGCGGCGGCGCGTCGACGAGCACGTAGTCGTGCGTGTAGGTGAGTTCGGTGAGCAGGTCGGAGAGCTGCTGCGAGGTGACCATCTCGCCGGGATTGGGAGGCAGTGGACCGGAGGTGAGCAGGCTTAGGCCCAGCTCCGAGGGAGCCGCCTTCTCGGGCGCCGGCGCCGACGCTTCTTTGGCTGCCTGCTCGGCAGCCGCCGTGCTGGCCGTGGTCACCGTGCGGGCCTTGTTGCGGAAGGTCAGACGGGAGATGGCTTGGTCGAGCTTGACGACCCCGGCCACGACCGAACTGACGCCGCGCGAGTTGGACACGTCGAAGAGCCGGTGCAGCGTCGGCCGCCGCAGGTCGCCCTCGACGATGGCGACCTTCTTGTCTGCGCGCAAGAGCGACACGGCCAGGTTGGCGATGGTGGTGGACTTGCCCTGCGTGGGCAGCGGGCTGGTGATGAGGATGGACTTCACGTCGCGGTTGAAGTCGACGAACTCGATGTTGGCGCGCAGGAACCGGTAGGACTCCGAGATCTGGCCGCGCGAGTCCTCGAGCGTGATGAGCCTGCTCTTGTCGCGCTCCTCCTTACTGAACTCGGGGATCTCACCGAGGATGGGCAGGTCGGTGAGACTCTCGAGCTCCTGCACGGAGTGGATCTTCACGTCCAGTGCTTGACGCACGAAGGCCAGGCCGACGCCCAGCACTATGGCGGCGGCGAACGCCAACACGCCGTTGCGCCGTGGCCTTGGCTTGGAGGGGGAGCCAGGCGCTTGAGCAGCCTCGCCGACCGCCACGTCGCCGGTCGTGAGCGCCTTGAGCAACACGAGCTGTCGCTGGCGCTGGACCAAGGCGGCGCGGTCGGCAAGGGCCGCCGTGGCGATCTGCTGCTGGACGGTGCTGATGGCGCCGCCAAGGGCCGACTGCTGCTGTTGGCGGCGCCACTGCACGAAGGACGTCGCGAATGCGTTGGCCACTGACTGAGAAAGCTCGGGCGTCGGCTCGGTGGCCGTCACGGAGATGACGTTGGCGGCCGTGTCTGCCGTGGCCTGCACGTGGCCCAGCAGGTCCGCCAGTGGGGGCGCGGGGCTGAGCTGGGCCGCCGCCAGCTTGGCGATCTCAGGGGTGGTGACGAAGCTCGCCAGAGTCTCGACCTGGCGGTCGTCGGGCGGGCCCGTGTCGACGTTGAGACCGAGGACCACGCTGACCGATGACGAGGCAGGCTCGACCAGGATGCGCGCCGTGGCCTCGTACTGCTTGTGCTGCAGAAGCGAGAGGCCGACGACCAGGAGCGGGATGACGATGACGGTCCCCAGGATGATGTACTTGCGGCGCCAGAGCACCGCAAGGTAGTGCCGCGCTTCGAAACTGGACTGATCGTCGTCCTTCATGACCCTCCGTCGTCAGTGGGGATTATAGCTGTTGCTTGCGGGCCGACCAACGGCGGCCGGCTCGTGACCCCCAAAGGCGCGGGCTCCTCGGGCAGATGCATCAGCCGCCAGAGCGTGATGCCCAGTGTGGCGAGGAGGAGCAGATTGCGCGCCGCCACCACCAGCACGGTGGCCGGATCAAAAGCCAGCAGGTCGCCATAGCGGGCCGGGAACTCCACCTGGGTGAGCACGAGGGTCGCAAGAGCGAGCACTGCGAGCACGCGGTCCTGCACGCCCACGAGCGCGACCACCGGCAGCATCCAGATGACGTATTGCGGCGAGAGGACCTTGCCGAAGGCCATGATCGTCAAGATCACGGCCAGAACGGCCAGCGGCGCGACGTGCGGCGCCGCGCGCAGCAGGACGCGGCGCCGCGTGATCACGGCGTACGTGACGACCAGAGCCGCCAGCGTGAGCGGCCCACTGAGCGTGGCCAGCAGGTGGGCGCCGGGGGCGGCGATGGCGTGCGAGCCGTGGCTGTACACCCAGTGGCCGCTGCTGATGTGCAGGGCCCGGCCGACCATCAGCGGCGTGGCCAGCACGCTCTCCACCTGCAGCGGCCGCTGCAGGTGGTAGTCGAAGACGTACCAGATGCCGCGCGGAGAGGAGATCAAGTAGGGGACGAACGGCAGCGCGGCGGCCACGGTGAACATGGCCAGTGGGCCCAGCGCTCGACGCGGACGAGCCACGAACAGCAGCACCAGCGGCAGCAGGGCCAACGGCGTGAGCTTGAGCGCGAAGCCGATGCCGAGGGCAAAGGCGGCGGCCAGGAGCTGCCGCTGGATGAGAAACAGCGTGAAGAAGGCGATGACCAAGGCGACCACGATGTCGTAGCGGTTCTCGAGGATGGCGCCCGTGGCCGCCGTCGCCAGCGCCAGCAGCGCGACGACGGCGTAGGCGCGGCGGCCGGTCGGCCACAGCACCGCCGCCGCCGCGCCGGTCACGGCGGTCATCGCCAAGGCAAAGAGGAACATCAGGTAGCTGAACCAGCTCGTGTACTGCGCCAGGGAGCCGGTGTGGCCGGGCAAGACGAAGAGCGGCACGGCCAGCGGCGGGTACTCGACGTGGAAGTCGCGGTAGGGCTGCAGGCCGTGGTGCATCATGCTCGCGTACCACTGGTAGATGTCGATGTCGGTGATGTAGTGCAGGTTGTACCAGAGATGCGGGAACAGCAGACCGAAGACGGCTGCTTGCAGCGCCAGGCCGAGAGCGATAACGCCGGCCACCGTGCGCGCCCGCGTGCCCGCGGTGGTCGGCGTCTGCCCGGCCGCCGCGCTCAACGAAAGCTCCACAGCTTGCTGCCCAGGTAGTTGAACGGCAGCACGATGAGGATGGCGAGCAGCTGACTGAGCAGCACGTCGAGGCCGGCCTGGCCGCGGAAGAGGGCGAACGCCAGCGTGTTCAGGCCCAGGCCGGCCAGGCTGACGGTGAAGAACTTGCCGAACTGGATGTGGATCGGCCCTTTGGAGCGGAACGTCCAGTGTCGGTTGAGAAAGAAGTTGTTGACCACGGCGACGGAGAAGGCCAAGGCGCTGGCCAGGATCTCGATGGCGAACGGGGTGGAGCCGGCGACGCCGCCCCAGACGGTGAGGAAGATCTTCAGCACCGCCAAGTTGACGATCGTGCCGGCGCCGCCGACGATGGCGAACTTGACGAACTGACGGGCGTGCCGGCTGAGAGGCTCGCTCACCGTTCCGGCACGCTCGCGATAACGGGCGATGCGAGCTCGAGCACAGTCTCGAGCGCAGCGTGGTAGTCGGCGAGGTGATGACAGGCGATGCCCTCGGCGACGCAGAGCTGCACCAGGCGTCCGCGCGCGAAGACGACATCGGCCGCGCGCGCCATGCACAGATCGCTCACGCCGTCGCCGAAGACGATCACCAGGTCGTCGTGGCGCCGTAGGGCGCGCAGCACGCCCGCTTTGCAGCCGCCCGGCCCACAAGTAGGGCAGTCGCCCAGGAGCGCATCGAAGGCGACGCGGTGCGGCGGTCCGCCGTCGAGTGCACTCCTGACCTCGGTGGCGACCAGCGGGACTACCGGCAACCGTTCGCGGCGCCAGACGGCCTCGATGGCTTCGCGAAAGCCGGCGCTGACGACTGTGAGTCGCGCGCCGGCTGCCGTCAGCGTGCGCGCGAACCGCTCGAATCCGGGCGCGATCTCGGCGGCCTCGACCGCCGCCCCCACGAGCTCGCTGTGCGATGCTTGCACCAGCGCGATCTGCTGCGCGAAACAAGCCGCGTGGCTCATGGTGCCGGCGAGCACTGCGTCCTCGAGCCGCCGCCACGCGTCGCCGGTGAAGCGCTGCAGGATCACTTCGTTGCACTCCCGGGTGGTGATGGTGCCGTCGTAGTCGAGCAGGATGAGGACGTGCCCCAGCGAACCGGGTGCGGGGTGCGGGGTCTCGCTCACCGAGTGCATGGCGCCCATTCTAACCCGGTCTGCTAGAATCGGTGCCCCGACGAGTACCCCGACGCCGGCCGCAGCGCGTGCATACGGGTGCCTCTGGCATCGCGGAGGAGTGATCAGGCAGGTGAACGAGAGAGAGCCCAGGTTCGGCGAGGTCTCGCCGCGGGTCGACTTCCCCGAGCTCGACCGGCGCATCCTGGCCTTCTGGCGCGAGAACCAGATCTTCGCCAAGAGCCTTGCCCTGCGCGAAGGCGGGCCACTGTTCGTCTTCTACGAAGGCCCGCCCACCGCCAACGGCCGTCCCGGCGCGCATCACGTCATCTCGCGCATCTTCAAAGACATCTTCCCGCGCTACAAGACCATGCGCGGCTACAACGTGCCGCGCAAGGCCGGCTGGGACACGCACGGCCTGCC
>PMKX01000019.1 GCA_003158705.1 Actinomycetota bacterium | reverse complement strand
GCGCGACAGCTCGCCGCCCGAGGCCGTCTGGCGCAGCGGCCGCGGCGGCACGCCCGGGTTGGCCGAGAAGAGAAGCTCGGCCTCCTCGGCGCCGCGCGGCCCCAAGGCCTCCCAGCCCTCGCCGCGCGGCAGCAGCGTCACCTCGAAACGAGCATGCGGCATGGCAAGCTGACGTAGCTCCGCCTCGACTCGTTGCGAAAAAGCCGGCGCAAGCTTGCGGCGCGCCTGTGTCAGGCGCCCGGCAATGGCCAGTGCCTGCGCCTGGGCAGACGCCAGGCCCTGCAGCAGCTCGGCCTCGTCCGCCTCGGACCGCTCGAGTGCCGCCAGCCGCTCCGCCGCCTCGGTCGCGTGGACGAGCACGTCGGCGACGGTGGCACCGTACTTGCGCTTGAGTGCTTGCAGCTTGTCGTGACGCACCTCCAGGGCGTCGCGGCGCGCAGGGTCTGCGTCCAGCTCGTCGAGGTAGGCTCGCAGGGCGAGCGTCACGTCCTCGACTTCGACGGTGAGACTTCCGAGGCGCGAGGCCAATTGCTCGAGGGCGCCGTCCAGTGCTGCGGCCTCGCCCACACGGCGCTGGGCGGCACGCAGCCCGTCGTCGGCGCCGCCTTCGTCCTCGCCGGAGAGCAGCGTGAGCGCTCCGCCCACACGCTCGAGCAGCTTGTCGGCGTGTCGCAGCCGCTCGCGCTCCTGAGTGAGGCGCTCGTCCTCCCCCGGGTCGAGCTGGGCAGCATCGATCTCCTCCACCTGGAAGCGGAGCAAGTCCATCTCGCGCTCGCGGTCACGGCTGGCGGCGCGCGTCTCCTTCAGGCGCCGCTCGAGCCGCTGCGCCAGGTCGTAAGCGGCGCCGTACTCGGCCACGAGCGGTGCGAGCTCCTCGGGAGCGGCGGCGTCCAGCAGGTCGAGCTGGCGCTCGAGCTGCAGCAGCTTGGCCTGCTCGAGCTGTCCGTAGAAGGCGACTCGCCGGCGCAGTGTCTCTTCCACGGACGCGGCCGACGACAGCATGCCGTCACGATGAGCGCGCGAGCGGCCGCCGCGGGGCAACTCGCGCGCCACGGCCAACGTCTCGTCGCCGCTCTCAAACAGGGCTTGCACCAGAGCGCGGTCGGCGCCCGGCCTGATGAGATCGTCGCCGCCCTTCTGTCCCATGAGGAGACCGATCGCCTGCGCCAGCAGCGTCTTGCCGGCGCCGGTCTCGCCGGTGATCACATTGAGGCCTGGGGAGAACTGCAGGCGAGCTCGGGCGATCAGGACGAGGTCATCGATTGCCAGTTCAGCGAGCATCGCCGGGGCGGTAGAAGAGCTTCTCCTCCACGTTGCGGTAGAAGGTGCCGCCCTCGCGCACGAGCAGGCGGGCGCGCAGCTCGGAGGCTGCGATGTCGAGGCTGTCGCCGCAGCGCAGCCGACCCACGATGTCGCCGTCGACGGCGATCTCGGCCTCGTCGAGCGGCGACACGTTGCGCGCCGTGATGACGTGGTCGGGGCGCAGCACGACGGGTCGGAAGCCCAGAGAGTGCGGTGCGATGAAGTTGAGCACCAGCACGCTGGCGTCCCACACGACCAGCGGCCCGTCGCACGAGAGGTTGTAGGCCGTGGAGCCCGTCGGCGAAGCGATGATCATACCGTCGCAGAACATGTCGCCGACGAACGTGCCCGAGACCTCGTACTCGAGGCGCAACACGCGCCGAGGCTCGACTCGCGAGAGCACCACGTCGTTGACGCCCGTGAAGCGCTGGCCGAGGAAGCGGGCCTCGACCGTGAGCAGCTCCACCACCTGGTACTTGCCCGCCAGGGTCGCCGCAAGCTCGGCGCGCCAGTCCCGTTGGTCGAGGCTGGCAAGGAACCCCACCGTCCCGAAGTTGATGCCCAGCGTGGGCACACCGGAGCCCAGCATGCGGCCGAGCGCCCGCAGGATGGTGCCGTCACCGCCCAGCACCAGGCAGAGATCGGCGGCCCGCACCTCGACTTCGTCGATCTGCCGGTAGCCCCAGGCTTCGTAGCCGGGGTGTTTGGCCGCTTCGTCAGCCGGCAGGAAGAGCTCGGCTCCGAGCCCGGCAGCACACTCGGCGAGCTCAGGAAGCGCCTGTGCTGTGGTCTCGGGGAGCAGATGTGTGAGCACGACGACGCGACGAAGGGGCTCAAGCATGGACGCTCTCCACTGCGAGGGTCGCCGCAACAGAGGCTTCGATCCTGGCCTGTGCCAGGGGCGATCTGCCGTCGCAGAAGTAGGCGAAGTACTCCACGTTCCCTTTCGGCCCCGGATGCCCGGAATCGCACATGCCCAGTAGCGCCGTGCCGTGCGCCTCGAGCCACTCGCCCACCTTGATCAGGACGGAGCGGTGCACCTCGCGGTCCCTGACGACGCCACCCTTGCCTACCAGCTCGCGGCCGGCCTCGAATTGCGGCTTGACGAGCACCAAGCCGCGGTACCCGGCACGGGCGCATTCTAGCACAGGCCCGAGCGCGACGGTGAGGGAGATGAACGAGAGATCGGCGGTGATGAACGACGGCGCCAACGGTAGATGATCGCGGCTCAGGTGGCGCGCGTTGGTGCGCTCCAAGACGGTGACCCGGGGGTCGTTGCGCAACCGCCAGTCGAGCTGGCCGTAGCCCACGTCGACGGCAACGACACCGGCCGCCCCTCCCTGCAGGAGGCGGTCGACGAACCCGCCGGTGGAGCTGCCCAGATCGCAGACGTCCTCGTCGGCCACGTCGATCCCGAGCGTGCTCAGAGCATGGTCGAGTTTGTCGCCGCCACGGGAGACGAAACGCGGCCGGGAGCGCACGTGCACGGCCGCGTCTGCGCTCACCTCGGAACCGGGTTTGTCGACCACACGGCCGCCCACCAAGACCTCGCCGGCCAGCACGGCCGCCCTTGCCTGGGCACGGCTTGGGAAGAAGCCGCGCTCGACGAGCAGCGTGTCCAGCCGCTCGCGCACGGGCTAGGAGATGCGCGCCAGTCCCGGCCGAGCAGCGACGATGCTGCCGGCGATGGCCTCGGGCGTAAGGCCGATGTCGGCGAGCAGACGCTCGCGCCGACCGTAGGCCACGAAGCTGTCGGGCAGGCCGAAGGGCAGTACACGCACGCCGCTGCCGGCGAAGTGCTCGAGCACGGCGCTGCCGAAGCCACCGGCAAGCACGTTCTCCTCCACGGTGACGATGCGCTCATGCGTCTTGGCCAGCTTGTCGAGGAGGATCGTGTCGAGGGGCTTGACGAACCGGGCGTCGACCACGGTCGGCCGCACGCCGCGCTCGCGTAGCAGCGCCGCCGCGGCAAGACCCATGGCGACCCCCGTGCCGATGCCGACGATGGCCACCTGCTCACCCTCCTCGAGCACCTCGCCCTCGCCGATCGTGAGCTCGCGGAGAGTCGCCGGCGAAGTGAAGCGCGCCGGCAGGCCGCGTGGGTAACGCAGCGCCACGGGACCATCGCAGGCCAGGGCCGTACAGAGCATGTGCTGCAGCTGCTCATGGCTGGAGGGTGCCATCACCACCATGTTCGGAATCATGCGCAAGTAGGAGAGGTCGAAGGCGCCGTGATGCGTGGGCCCGTCCTCGCCCACCAGGCCGGCCCGGTCGAGGGCAAACACGACGGGCAGACGCTGCAGGCAGATGTCCTGCACCAGCATGTCGAAAGCGCGCTGCAGAAACGTCGAGTACACGGCCACAACCGGCCTCATGCCGCCGATGGCCAGACCCGCGGCGAACACGACAGCGTGCTCCTCGGCGATGCCCACGTCGTACAGGCGGTCGCCGAACTCCTCTTCGAAAGGGTCCAGCCCAGTGCCCTCGGTCATGGCGGCCGTGACGGCCACCACCCGGTCGTCCTGGCGGGCGAGGCGCACCAGCGCCTCGCCAAAGACTTGTGTGTACGTGCTGCCGGTAGGCACGGACTTGCTCTGGCCGTTGTCGAGGTGGAAGGGGCCGGTGCCGTGGAACTTGGCCGGCCGCGCCTCCGCCGGCTCGTAGCCCTTGCCCTTCACGGTCTTCACGTGGATGACGACCGGCCGCGCCGTGTCCAACGCCTGCCCGATGCTGGCCCGCAGCGCGTGCAGGTCGTGGCCGTCGACCACGCCGACGTAGGCCAAGCCAAGCTCCTCGAACAGCATGCCGGGCACGAGAAGCGCCTTCATGCTCTCCTTCACGTCCTTGCCCAAGTTGTAGGCTCGCGAACCGATCGCCGGGATGCGCGACACGCCGTGCTCGATCTCCTCGCGGAGCTTGGTCAGCGTGGGATCGAGCCGGATGCGGTTGAGGTAGAGCGAGAGAGCGCCCACGTTGGGCTTGATCGACATCTGGTTGTCGTTGAGAACGATGACGAGCGGCGTGCGCAGATGACCGGCCTGGTTCATGGCCTCGAAAGCCACGCCGCCACCGAGCGCACCGTCGCCCAGCACACAGACGACGTGCTCGCCGGTGCGCTCCGCCAGACGCGCTGCCTCGACCAACCCGAGCCCGTAGCTCACCGAGGTCGAGGCGTGACCGGTGCCGATCACATCGTGCTCCGACTCGCTGCGGCTCGGGAAGCCCGACAGGCCACCACACTGACGGATGGTGCCGAACTCGGCGGCGCGCCCGGTGAGGATCTTGTGCGCGTAGCACTGGTGGCCGACGTCCCAGACGATCTTGTCACGCGGGCTGTCGAGCATGCTGTGCAGGGCGACCGTCAGCTCGACCGTGCCCAGGCTGGCGGCGAGGTGGCCGCCGACCTCGCTCACGCACGAGAGGATGAGAGCGCGGATCTCGTCGGCGAGCGCAGTCAGCTCACGTTCGCTCAGAGCGTGCAAGTCCTGCGGCGAGGAGATTCGCGAGAGGTAGTCCATAGACTCCACGAGTATACCACCGGCCTCAGCCGGCGACCGTCGCTGCCGTCACGGCCGTGGTCTAGCGCTCGCGCCGGTAGATGTAGTCGGCTACCGCCGCCAGACTCCGCGTGTCGCCACCGAGCTCCTGCAGCCTGGCCGTGGCGCGCACATGGCTCTCGGCCGCCAGCGCCCGCGTCTGCGCCATGCCGTATTTCGAGACGTAGGTGAGCTTGGCCAAGGCCTCATCCTTGCCGGCGCTCTTGCCCATGGTCTCCGGGCTGCCCTCCACGTCGAGCATGTCGTCGACGATCTGGAAGAGCAGCCCGATCTCGGCGGCAAAGGCCCGATACCGTGCCAGACGAGCGGCGTTACGAGCACCGCACAGAAGGGCACCCACGACCACCGACGCCTCGATCAGCCGGCCCGTCTTGAGCGCATGCAGGACGCGCAGGTCATCGCCACCGTCCGGCACGGCGGTGACGTCGATGTACTGACCGCCGACCATGCCGCGTAGCCCCGTGGCTCGCGCGATCTCCGCGACGACGGCCAGCAACACGGCGGGCGACGCCTGCTGGCGGGCCACCAGCAGATGAAAGGCCTCGGCGAACAGGCCGTCGCCGGCGAGGATGGCGATGTCCTCGCCGTACACCACGTGACACGTTGGTTTGCCGCGCCGCAGTTCGTCGTCGTCGATCGCCGGCAGATCNNTCGTCGTGGATGAGCGAGTACGTGTGGATGAGCTCGAGCGCGGCCGCCGTTGGCAGCACCTGCTCAGGCGCCCGCCCCAGACCCTCCGCCACCGCGAGCGTCAGCACCGGCCGAATGCGCTTGCCGCCAGCCAGCAGCGAGTAGCGCATAGCCTCGGCGAGACGAGCCACACGAGCCGCCGCACCAAAGTCGAGTCCCTCGAGGTAGTCCTCGACCAGCAGACGCAGGTGGTCCGGATAGTCGGGGCCACCAGCAGCAACGTCGATCGTGCCCGGGTCCACCTGGCGCTCCTCAGTCAGCCGCGCGGTCGATCTGCTCCAGCAACCGCGCCGCCTCTTCGGCCAACTCCGCCCCATGCTCGAGCAGGCTCATCTGTACTTCGACCGTGGCGGCCTCGTCCAGACGCTCCTCCAAGTCGCGCAGCTGCCCGCCGATCTCGCGCACACGCGCGATCCTCTCGTTCGCCGGCTGCTCACTCCTGCCCGCCATCGTCCTCCCGTTCCTTCTGGATCGCTCCCAGGACGCCGTTCACGAGAGCTCCGGCCTCGGAGCTGGCGTAGCGCTTGATCAGCCGCACTGCCTCAGAGATGGCGACCTCAGAGGGCGTCTCGTCGCCCTGCATCTCGAACAGAGCCAGACGCAAAGCGGAACGCTCCAGGGGAGCCAGCCGCGAGATCGGCCAGTTGTGGCAATGGTCCGCCAGCGTCTCGTCCAGCTGCTCTCGGTCGCCGAGCACGCCGACCACCAAGCGCTGCGTAAACTCGTCCGGTGGATGGCCCTGATCGCGGCTCAGGTTCTGCATGAGGCTGGCGACAGGCAGCGCCGTCACCTCGTGCTGGTAGAGGACGAAGAGCGCATCGCGCCGTGCCTGCTTGCGACTGACGGGGCGCCGCGCCACACCGGCCACGCTCGGACCGCTCAGACCGGTTCGATGTGGAACAGNNCGGTAGAAGGTGCCCACCATGGGCGAGCGGACCACATGATAGCCGTTGGCCTGCTCCTGGTCGGTGGGCGGCGACCCACTGGCGGCGGTCGCTCCCGGCGGCGCCTCGACCGCCGCGTCTGAGGGCACCGACTTGCGCACTGTCACTTTGAGGTCGCCCTCCTCGATCGTGACTTCCGTCGCCTCGCTCGACTCGACCATGCCCAGGATCTCGCGCACCCGGTCGGCACCCTCCTCGCTGAGCTCGGAGCCCACGAGCCGGCTGAGGTACTGGTCGTGCGTGCCGAACACATCGCCCTCGGGGCCGATCCGGTGGCGCTCCAGATAGGCGCGCGCCGTCTGCGGGAACAGGGCGAAGCTGAGCAGGTCCTCCTCGCTGCGCGCCAGGTCGCCGATCTCCGTGCGGAAGTCCTCGAGGGTCTCGGTCACCAGCTCCGCCGGGCGGCCGGAGATAGGTTTCTCCTCGCCGAGAACGCGCTCAAGGATCTCGGCCGACACCGGTCCGGGAGCCTGGCCATAGCGGCCGCGCAAATAGGCTTTCATCTCGTCTGGCACGATGTGCCAACGCTTGCCCGAAAGCACGTTGAGCACCGCTTGCGTGCCGACGATCTGCGACAGCGGCGTCACCAAAGGCGGAAATCCGACCTCGGCGCGTACGATGGGGATCTCCTCCAGCACCTCGGGCAGTCGGTCGAGGGCGCCCTGGTCCGTCAATTGGCTCTGCAGGTTGCTGATCATGCCGCCGGGC
>PMKX01000143.1 GCA_003158705.1 Actinomycetota bacterium | reverse complement strand
CGCCCGGTGCAAGACCAAATAGGGGAGCGTTCGAGGGCTGCTCGCCCGAGCTTCCGGGTATCGGTCGCATGAGCTGTGCGGCAACGTGCAGCCCAGATGGATGGCCACTCAAGACAGAATCCGGCTTACAGGCTTGCTGTAGAGAAGCCCCTCCGCGCAGCTGACGGAGGGGCTTCTCCAATTCTGCCGCTAGGCCGGCCTGCGCAGTTTGTGGCAGCCACCGCTC
Organism: Actinomycetota bacterium; assembly: GCA_003158705.1. Classification (GTDB taxonomy): domain Bacteria; phylum Actinomycetota; class Thermoleophilia; order UBA2241; family UBA2241; genus FEN-672. The sequence continues at coordinate 12,379 of PMKX01000143.1, read as the reverse complement.
CGCGAGCAGGTCGGCTGACGGCAGGCGGCGCCTGCAGTAGGCTTGCCGGCGATGGCCGTCGCTGCCGCACAGATCATCGCCGACCTGGGCCTACGGGCGCACCCCGAAGGCGGCTACTTCCGCGAGGCGTACCGCGCGGCCGAGGAGGTGCGGACGCCCCGCGGGCCGCGCAGCGCCGCCACGGCCATCCTCTTTCTCGTGACCGCAGCGACCCCGAGTCGGTTCCACCGTCTTCTGTCGGCGGAGATCTGGCTGCATCAGGGCGGCGCGCCTCTCGAGCTCATCATGCTGTCGCGGCGCGAAGGCCTGCAGGCCGTGACGCTGGAGTCGGTAGGTGCTGAGGACGTGCCTGCGCCTGAGCGGGCGGCGCGTGAACGTCGTCCCCAGGCGCTCGTGCCGGCGCTGACGTGGCAGGCGGCGCGGGTCGTCTCCGACCCGACCGCCTCCGACTCTGTCGCCGCCGGCACAGGCGCCGACGGCGATCCGGGCGCGGCCGAGGACTGGTCGCTCGTCTCCTGTGTGGTCGCGCCTGGCTTTGACTATGAGGACTTCGAGCTGGCTCGACGCGACGACCTGCTGAGCGGCTGGCCGGCGGCGCGCGAGCTCATCCTCGCCCTTACCTGAAGCTCCGGAGCCCCGGTCTGCATCCACGCCGACTCCCATGCCGACGCCAAACTGCGCAGGGAGGAAGGCGCACCAGGCGCATTATCGGTCAGTGGTCCGCAGGCTCGATCGGGAAGGCCTCTCCAAGCAGTCTGCCGCAAGGCGACTGGAGATGCGCCGCCCGGCCGTCTCTATCGGCTGCCGGCTCTGAACGAGCCTGCGGCCCACGAGCGCGAGCCGAGCGGGTCGCTCCCCGACGCGTGGGTGGTCCACTCCGCAAAGCCAGGCCGGCTCACTGTCAGCCCGATTGGTCAAGGGTGAAGACGAACACCCCGCCGCAAGCCGACAGCTGTCTGTACGTAGCCAGCAAGCCTGCCTCATTGCAGGCTGCAGTAGCTTCGTCTGCCGCCCAGTAGCACTCATCTTCATCCCACGAGGCCGCCCAACGCTGAGATGCTTCCGCACGAGCCGATGTGGTCGGAAAGGCGATGTCTGCGATGAGAATACGGCCACCCGGTGAAAGACGGTCCGTGGCTATTCGCTTGAGGAGCTTGACCCTCGTATCGAGAGCGGACTCATGCAAGACATAGGCCGACACGACGCGGTCAAAGCGCTGCTGGAAGCTGATGGGCCACTCGTCCAGCAGATTCGCTCGAACCAGAGTGGCTTGGGGCACACTGGCACGAGCTTGAGCGACCATCTTGGCCGAGAAGTCCATGCCCCACACCAGGCAGCTCTTGCGAAGGAAGCGTGCCGCCAAGTTGCCCGTACCAACGCCGAGGTCAAGTATCCGCATGCCTGGTCTGACATCCGCCAAACCGACGACTTCATCGAGTATCCGCTCATAGCCGGCAAAGGGAAAATCATCTTCGGCAGCTGCGCTGGGATCGTAGTGGTCAGCCCAGCCGTCGAACAGTCGTGTGCGGTCCATTTGGGTCATGGTCGAACCCGAACACATTCCGGCCGCGTCCGTCAAGGTGATGCGCGAAGCGCCTGCTCTTTGACCCCCCGGCTCTCGTGTCGGCTCGGGACCGGTCAGCACCGGTCCCATGCGCGGACCGGACTAGAACTGAAAGTAGAGGAACGGACTCGGCTTTGTGATGGTAAGGATGGCGGCGCCCAGCATAAAGCCGAGCACGATAGCGTAGCGCAGGCGCGGTCGCAAAGTGATCTCCCACGTGTTCGGGGCCGTGTTCACGAACACGAGGAGAGCCACGATCGCCGCTGCCAGGTAGATCCCCACCTGGCTGCGCAAGTGGGCGAGCGAGTCCACGCCGTGCAGCCCGGCCATGGCGCCCAGCACCCTGCCCGCCACACTCAGGTTCGGCGCGCGGAAGACCACCCAAGCGGCCACCACCGCGACGAAGGTGATGAGCCGGTTCACCCACACGCCCGGCGGCGTGAGGTGAGCCTGCTTGAACAGCGAGTGGCCCGCGAGATACACGCCATGCAGCATGCCCCAGACCACGAACGTCCAGCCGGCGCCATGCCACAGGCCGCCGAGGAACATGGTCGCCATAAGGTTGCGCAGCGTCATGAGCCGCGATCCGCGAGAGCCCCCGAGCGGGATGAACAGGTAGTCGCGCATCCAGAAGCTGAGCGACATGTGCCAGCGGCGCCAGAAGTCGGCGATGTTGACCGACTTGTAAGGCGAGTCGAAGTTCTGCGGGAAGCGGAAGCCGAGCAGGAGGGCTAGGCCGACGGCCATGTCGGAGTAGCCGGAGAAGTCGAAGTAGAGCTGCAGGCTGTAGCCGACGGCGGCTGTCCAGGCCGAGACCAAGCCGAGGTGGTCGGGCGCGCCGAAGAGCGCGTTCACGTGCGGCGCCAGCAGGTCGGCGATGAGCAGCTTCTTGGCCAAGCCACAGGAGAAGAAGTAGAGGCCGGAGGCGGCCATGGGCGCCGTCAGGCGCGGTTCCAGGTTCTCGATCTGATGGTCGATGTCGGCGTAGCGGACGATGGGACCGGCCACCAGGTGCGGGAACAGCGAGACGAACGCCGTGTAGTGGACCAGGCTCTTGGCCGGTTGCACTATGCCGCGGTACACGTCGATCGCATACGACATGGCGTTGAACGTGTAGAACGAGATGCCGATCGGCAAGATCACCGAAAGGGCGGGGAAGGGTCTGCCGGCGCCCAGGGCGGAGGCGATGCCGTCGAGGGAGTCGAGGAAGAAGCCGCGGTACTTGAAGTAGCCGAGGATGGCCACGTTGAAGACGAGAGCCGCGGCGAGAATGGACTTGCGCCGTCGAACGCTCGTGGAGCGCGAGATGAACCGGCCGGCCACATAGTCGGCCGTGGTGGAGACGATCATGATCGGCACGAACCACCAGGCCCACCAGCCGAGGAAGAAGTACGAGGCCAGGGTGAGGAACGCGAGACGCCACGTCGGGGGGCGCAGCAGCCACCAGACGAGCAGCACGACAGGCGTGAAGGCGAAGAGAAAGACGAAGCTGTTGAAGAGCAACGGGTCTCCCTAGCGGAGAGCGCTGCCGCTCTCGGCCAGGACGGTGGTCAAGAAGCGGTGGACGTTGTGCAGGCGCAGGTGCACGCCGTCGTAGAAGTCGGTCGCCGAGCCGTGGAAGCTGGCGATGTGGGTCATGTCGAGAAGCACAAAACGGTACCGNNAGAGCGGCCAGCAGTTGCGGCTGGTAGGGGCTGAGGACGATCACCGGCGTGGCGCCGAGAGAGTTCATCAGCGCCAGGGTCTTCTCTACGTACTGCTCGGCCGTGGCATCGAGGTGGGGGTAGAGGGCCCGGTAGGTGTGTGAGTAGTCGCGAATGGTGCCCGGCAGCTCGTGTGGCAGCGTGTGGCCTTTGGCGAGCAAGGCGTCGTGGAAGTCCCAGCGCCGGTACCCGTCAGGCGCGAACTGGGGGACGAAATGCGGCTTGCCTGCCGCAGTGGTACGCGTGGCCTGCGGCTGGTTCTGTGTCTGGTCCTTGTGTGAGAGGTATGCCCAAAGGGAGTGCCACGAGGTCCGGGCCGTGTCCCAGGAGAAGAGCCAGGTGAGGCCGCGGAGGTTGGCCTGCTCGCGGGTGCTCGACGAGAAGTAACGCGCCAGCTGAGGTTGTCGGGTAAGGGCGGGATCGAGCGTGGTGGGGTGCAGCGCCTCGACATCGAACATCCACAAGTAGTGCGGCGGCGTAGTGGCGAAGTGGTCGTGGATGAGGTTGACGAACGCCCACGCGTCGGCCGGTCCGCCCGCCGAGACGGCTGCGTTGAACCCGGGCAAACCCGTCTTGCGCCGCAGGAACCGCGGCTGGATCTTCATGGCTCGCGACGAACCCAGCACGATGAGCTGAGGGGGGGTCTTCAAGCGGTCGATCAAGTTGACCTTGATCGTGCGGTCCGACCAGGTGGCCGTGGGCAGCAGGCCCGTGCCGACCGTGCCGAACGGGTCCACGATGGCGTTGAAGGCCGCCACCAGAGCCATGAGGCCGAGACTGCAGGCGAGCAACACGGTGACGTAGCCGCGGGCGCTCCCCCTCGGCTTCACCTGCATCTCCGGAGGGGTACGCATGGCGCGTGTCGCCGTCTCGATGGTGGTGTGCTCGATCTCAGGGGGTGCCATCTCGCGAGATAGTACCACAGCTAGTTGAACGCGACCGGTCGAGCAGCATATCCTTGCCATGACGAGAGTCGCTGAAACGAAAGGTGGACGATGGCTCGCGCACTCACGGCCGACGAAAAGCAGCGCTACCCTTGGGCGTCGCAGATCACCGACTACGTGCCGGTGGGCCGCTGGCGTCGCATCGGCGGCATCATCGGCGGCGTCAGTCTCGCCTGGGCGATCCTCGGTGCCGCGGCCATCTTCGTCATTCGTCGCAGCTTGCAGCTCAAGGGCGGACTGCCGCACAGCGGGCTCTCCTGGGGCGTGTTCGCACCGGCTATGGGTCTCATGGCGGCGGCGTTCGTGATCGGCGTGGTGACCGGTGTGACGGCGGTGACACGCAGATTGCGGGCGCCGCTGGTCTGGTCCATCGGCGCGATGGTGCCGGCTCTTCTGTGGCTGGCCCTCTACGCGCTCGTTCACCACTAGTCTCTCCTCGCCACTCCGGCGCAGCGTCCGCGGCGTGTGCTAACGTTCCCGCCAGTCGTCGCCTGACAGGAGTACGCGCGTGGCCTATCTTGCCCGGGGCAGATTCCGTGAGCTCGAGGCGGCCTTGGCTGCAGAGGTCCAGGCCGCTCAGTCCAGCGACGCGCTGCAGCCGGTCACCGTGGTCGTCGGCTCGGCCCTTCTGCGGGCGCACCTCGTGCGGGCTCTGGCCCAGCGGCTGGGTGCCTTCGTCAATGTAGAGGTCGTCACACTGTTCCGGCTTGCCGTCCGGCTCGCGGGGCACTCGGCGGGCATGCCCCTGAGCCGGTTGGCCCAAGAGCGGCTGGTGGCGCGCCTCGTGGATGCTCGCGCCACCCGGCGCCCGTGGTACTTTGCTCCAGTGGCCGGCACGCCTGGGCTTGGCCGCGCCCTCCTGGCCACCATCGAGGACCTGCGCGAGAGCTTGGTGGAGCCGCACGGCGTCGCGGCTGCCGTCTCCGGCGAGAGCCTGGCCAAGGGGCGCGACCTGGCCGAGCTCTACGGCCAGTATGTGGCCGCACTTCAGCAGGGCGGTCTGGCCGACGCGCCGGCCATCTACAGTGCGGCGGCCGACGCTGCCCAGGGCCCATCAGTGCTCGGCGCCCCCGTGCTCATGCTGTACGGGTTCTACGATCTCCCGCAGATGCAGGCCGAGCTCATCCGCGCCCTGGGTGCCCATCGGTCGCTGATCGTGTTCATGCCTCAGCCTGCATGTGGTGTCACCTTCTCGGCGGGGTCAGAGGAGCTCTTTGCCGAGGCGACCGATGGAGCGTGTCCGCTGGCGCCGCCGGCAGACGCGAGCACTCTGGACTGGCTCTGCCGGCGTTTGTTCACGGCCGCGGCTCAGCCCGCTCTGCCGCCCGCCGACGACGGCTCACTGCGCATCCTGTCGGTCGCCGACGACGGCGCCGAGGCGACGGAGGCGGCGCGGCAGCTCTTGGCTTCCGCCGCCTCCGGCACGCCGTTCTGGGACATGGCGGTCATCGTCGCCGACCGCGATGCTGCGGTCGCCGCCGCCACGTCGCTGCGTCGGCTCGGTCTGCCCGTAGCGTGCCGTCTACCGGACCAGGGCCGCGCAGGGCGGGCGGTCGCGCTGCTGCTCGATTGCCTGGCGCCGGCAGCCGGGCCGCAGCTGGCGCGCCGGGCGGTCATCGACCTGGCGGCCGCGGCGGCAGCGGGAGATGCCGCTGCTCCGGCCGCCGAGCAGGCGCGCTGGAGCGACGAATCGCGGCAGGCCAACGTGGTCGGCGGGGCAGAGCAATGGCGTGATCGCCTGGCGCGTCGCCGGCGCTACTACGAGGCGCGCCTCGGGGAGCTGGAGGCCGGCCACGACGAAGAGACCGAGGATCTTGTGGCCGAGACGGCCGCGGAGCGCGCCGGCGTAGCTGCAGTCGACTCGCTCCAGCAGTTCGTGGAGCGGCTGGCTGCCACCGGCGCTGCGCTGCCGGCGACGGCGAGCTGGGCCCAGCAGGCCGACGCCTTCTGTGCGTCGCTGGCGGCGCTGGCTCTGGTGCCCGACGGCGACGAGCTCCTAGCCGAGGTGCGCGCTCTGCGCGAGCTCGACCAGGTGCAGCCCACGGTTGCGTTCGCCGAGTTCGCCGCCACCGTGCGCCGCTTGATGGCGGATCGCCGCCAAGCGTGGGGAACTGTCGGCCGCGACGGGGTGGCCGTGCTCACCGTGGAGGAGGTACGCGGCCTCGCGTTCCACACTGTCGTCTTCTGTGGCCTCAGCGAGGGTGGTTTTCCGCCGCGGCCGAGGCAAGACCCGCTGCTGCTCGACGAAGAGCGCGCCGCTATCAACGCCCATGTCGGCGGCCACTTGCCCCTCAAGAGCGAGCGTGAGGTGGAGTCGCAGGTGCTTTTTGCGCTCGCCTTGGAGGCGGCCCGAGCACGCGCAGTGTTGGTCTCGCCTCGCTTGGAAGGCGCCACTGGGCGGCCGCGGCTGCCGTCGCGCTTCCTGCTGCGCGTCTGCGACGCGCTGGCCGGTCGCCCCGTGGGCCTCGGCGAGCTCGAGGCGGCCAGCCTCTTCGGCGGCATCTGGCGTCGCGTTCCGGCCTCGGCTGCGGCAGCGACGGCCGGCGCTCTCGAGAGCGCCCGGGCAGGCAGCACGGCAGCGCTGCCCGCCACGGCGCTTGTAGATGAGCGCGAGTTCGACGTGGGGACGCTTTTGGCCGGCGGGCGGGCAGACGGGCAGCGGCGGGCCCGCAGCGGCGCTCGCGGGCTTGCCTATCTGCGCGCACTCTGGGGGGAGCAGTGCGCCGACCGTCGCTGGGGGCGCTGGGGCAGCGAGTTCGCCGCCACGGTCGGCTCGTGGGACGGCGTGCTGCAGAGTCAAGCCGCGCTGGTGGCGCTGGGCGAGCTCGATCCTCTTTCGCGGCCGCAGTCGCCGACGGCACTGCAGACGTTCGTCGACTGCCCGTTCGCCTACTATGTCCGCTACGTTCTCGGCATGCAGCCGCCGGAGGAGCCGGCAGAGGCGGCTGAGGTGGAGCCGCAGGAGATCGGCACCGTGGCCCACGCCATCTTGCAGGGCGTGTTCGCTCAGATGTACCGCGACGGCCTTTCGGCAGAGGAGGCGCCGGCTCTTCTGCGGCGTGTCGCGGCGGCGTGCTGCAAGCGTGCCGAGGACGAGGGCGTCGTCGGCCTGCCCTTGGCTTGGCAGGCGCGTCGCCGCATGCTCCTGGACGACCTGGGCACTGCCGTGCGCCTCGACCTCGAGAGGCTGCAGGCAGACGACCGTAGGCCGTGGCAGTTCGAGTGGCCGTTCGGCTCTGAGGCCGAGCGACCGGTGTTCGTGGAACTCGACGGTCGCCGCCTGGAGTTCCGTGGCCGCATCGACCGCCTCGACCGCAGCGCCGACGGCAGCCGCGTGCGGCTCATCGACTACAAGACCGGCGGCGGCGACGCCGAGCGGCGGACTCTGCGTGGCGGGCGCAACGTGCAGCTCGCCGCCTACATGCTGGCCGCTCAGCAGACGATGGAGCCGCGGCCGGCAGAGGTCGCCTGCGAGTTTCGCTTCGTCACGCGCCGCGGTGCCTTCCGCACGCTGTCGCCGGCCGAAGACGCGGCAAGCGTGGCGGCCACGTTCACAGCGCTGGTGGCTCGTGTGGTCGCCGCCGTCGAGAGCGGCATGTTCGTGCGCAGCGCCGCCGATCAGCGCTGCCGCTACTGCGATCTCGCCTACGCCTGCGGCGTCAGCGATTGGGCGCGCGAGCGCAAGCGCGGCGACGAAGCTCTGCGTCCCGTCAGGGAGCTGCAGAGCGGCGACCTGAGGGAGCCGGCGGCCGATGCGTGAGCCGGTCGATCATAAAGAGCGTGTGCGAGCCACCACCGAGCTTGGGACCACGTTCCTGGTGCACGCCAGCGCGGGCACCGGCAAGACCCGGCTGCTGGTCGAACGCTTCATCACCTGTGTGCGCTCGGGGGCGCCGGTCAGAGCCGTGGCCGCCATCACCTTCACCGAGAAGGCGGCCGGCGAGTTGCGCCAGCGCATCCGGCAGCGGCTCGACGAGCTGCTCGCCAAGCCCGACGCTGAGCTGACGGCCATCGAGCATGCCTCTCTGCAGGCGACGCTCGCCGATCTCGACGAGGCGCCCATTTCCACCATCCACTCGTTCGCGGCCCGCCGTCTGCGGGAGCGGCCGGTCGAGGCGGGCGTCGACCCTGCCTTCGAACAGCTCGACGCGCTGCAGAGCGGCCTCACACTGGCTGGTCTGTGGGACGAGTGGATCGCCGGCGTCATGAGCGACGCCGCCCCTGACGCGCCGGAGAGCACGCGCGAACGCCTGCGCGAGGTGTTGCTGGCCGGGGTGCCGCTCGACCAGGTGCGGCGGCTGGCGGTCGAATCGCCCGGTACGTTCTCCGAGCGCTATGACGTGGACGTGTCGCCGCCGCCGCGTGAACGGCCGTCCCTAACCAGCCGTGCAGCGCAGCTCGCGGCACTCGCGGCCGACCTTGAGCGTGCCTGCGGTGCGTGTCTGGATGCTACTGACCGCGGGTTCGTCAAAGCTCAAGAAGCGGTAGCGGCGGTAGAGCATCTGGCGGAGGTCGCCGTCGAAGGCGATGTGCACGCGCTGGCGGCGGCCGTGTTCGCGTGTGCGGACGGTGGCACGCCTGGCGGCAACAAGAAGAACTGGCCGCCGGGCGGCAAGGAGACGATGGCGGCGCGCTACACGTCGCTTACAGATGCGTTGACGGCTGCCCGCGAGGAATACGGCGCCTGGGTCGCGGCGCTGGCGCTCTCGGTGGCGCTCGACTTCGCCGCTGAGGCCGCCACGCGCCAGTCGGCCCTGGGCAAGCTCGACTTCGCCGACCTGCTCGGCAAGACCCGCGACCTGCTTGTGCGGCGCCGCGACGTGCGGGCCGACTTTCAGGCGGCCTTTGCTTACCTGTTGGTCGACGAGTTCCAGGACACCGATCCGCTGCAGGCAGAGATCGTCTTCCTGCTGGCGGAGGAGCAGGCTCTGGCCGAGGACTGGCGGGCCGTACGCCTCAAGCCNNCTCACTATCCGCGAGAACTTCCGCACCACGCCGGGCATCGCGAGCTGGGTCAATTCACTCTTCGATACCGTCATCGGCAGCGACGCGTGCGTCGGCCGCCAGCCACCCTACGTGCACATAGAGCCGTTCCGGGCTGCGCCCGTGGGGCCGCTGCGCGTGCAGTTGGTCTACGACGAGCCGACGAACGGGGACAAGCCCTCGGCAGACACCGCCCGCCGGCGCGAGGCCGAGGCTATCGCTGCGCTGCTCAGCGAGGCGGTCGCTGAGGAGTCTGCCTGGCAGGTGCGCGACTTCACAGATGCGCAGGGCGACGAGCACCTGCGGCCGGCCGTGTGGGGCGACTGCGCCGTGCTGCTGCAGACGTACACGGGCCTTGGTGTTCTCGAGCGCGTGTTCACCACCGCCGGTATCCCGTACCGCGTCGAAGGCGGCAAGGCCTACTTCCGGCGTCGCGAGGTGTGCGACGCGCTGCTCGCACTGCGCGCCGTGGACGACGCGGCCGACCCGTTAGCCGTATATGCCGCCTTGCACTCGTCGCTGTTCGGGTTCGCCGACGAGGACCTGTTTCTCTTTGCACGCGCCGGCGGCAGCTTCGACTACCTGGCGTCGCAGCCGGAGGGCTTCGTCGACGTGGCGGCGGCCCTCGACCTGCTCCGCGAGCTGCACGAGGCGCGTACGCTGCGTCCGGTGGACGAGATCGTGTTCGAGCTCCTGCGCCGCACCGGCGCGTACGAGTTCCACGCCGCCTGGGGAACGGGCGCCGAACAGGCGCTCGCCAATCTCGACAAGCTGCTTCATCTGGCGCGTGCCTTCGCCACCGAGGGATCGCCGGGCCTGGGAGCGTTCGTGCGCTGGGCGCAGGCGGCCACGGAAGGTGGTGACGAAGGCGAATCGCTTGTCGACGAGGGTGGCGACGCGGTGCACATCACCTCCATCCACAAGGCCAAGGGCCTGGAGTTCCCGATCGTGTTCGTCCCGGGCGGCTCTGGAGAGGCCCGTGGTCATGAGCGAGAAACGCTGGTCGATCGACATGCGCGACGCCTGCAGTGCTCGCTCCCCATACGCGCGCCCGGTGGCAAGCCGGGCGCGGTCGCAGCCGGCTCCGTGCGTCTGCAGACGGGCGGCTACGAGGAGCGCTACCAGGCGGAGGGCGAGATGGCGGCCAGCGAGCTGCGCCGACTGCTCTACGTGGCCGCCACGCGTGCCGGCGACCACTTGGTCATCACCAGCTTCCGCGAGCCCAAGGCCGGCAGCCTGCTCGGCGCACTGCTGGGTCTGGTGCCGGCCGTCGGCTCGGTCGATGCCGAGCGCGAGGAGGGCGGCGCGCACGTGCGACCGCTCGCGGCCGTGGCTCCGTCACCGCCCACGGAGGATCCGGTCGAAAGCGTGGCCGAGCTCGTGCGTCGCCGCGAGCAATGGACGGCCGAGCGCCACGCTCTTCTCAGCGAGATCGGCCGGCCGGCGCCGGTCACGTCGCCGAGCCGGCTCGAGCGAGTCGCCGACGAGGACGACGACGGCGCCGCGGCTCCGGTCGCCGTCGGCCGTGCCTTGGCGCTGCGTCTGGGCACAGCCGTGCACCGCGTCATGGAGCGCGTCTCGCTCGACGGCGCCGACCTGCAGAGCTGCGTGGATCAGGTCGTCGCCGAGGAGGGCCTGCTGGAGTTGGCGCCGCGTGTGGCGGAGCTGGCGCAGGCGTGCCTCAACTCGGAGCCGCTGCGCGCCGCCGCAGCCGCGGCGCAGTGCTATCGTGAGCTGCCGCTGGCGTTCACCATCGACGGCGCCGTCGTCAGCGGCGCCGTCGACCTCCTGTACCGCGACGGCGACTCGTGGGTCATCGTCGACTACAAGACCGACCGGTCACCCGAGCTCGAGCGCTTGCGCGATCAGTATGAGCTGCAGGGCGGCGCCTACGCGCTGGGCGTGCAGCTCGCCACCGGCGCCGACGTGCGGGAAGTCGTGTTCGTCTTGGCGGGTGCGCCGCCGAACGCCGCAGCCGCGGCGCCTCTTCTGCGCGTGTCCGTCGACGAGCTGCTCTACCAGCGCGTCCGGGCGCGCATCGGCGAGGTGGTCGTCGGCGGCGAGGCGCTGGCCGCACCACCCGAGTGATCCGGACTACGAGCCTCTTCTCCTGAATCTGGCGTGCGGCGACGGCAGGAGCGCTCCGCTGGCCGTGGAACTTAGGGTGGCTACCAGCGGGGTCCGGCTGTCGAGGAGGCGATCGTGAACCAGAGAAGCATGGTCATGGTGGGTGGAGTAGTGATCTGGGCGACGCTCATGCTTCTCGAGCTGGTCACAGGCCAGCGCTGGCTTCTGGCGGCGGCCATCGTCGTCATCGTGGTGCAAGTGGTGCTCAGCATGGCGGTCAGTCGCCGCTAGAGTGCGGACACTGCCTGGCGCGGCCCCCGATCCATCGTCGCCGCGCTTCCAGCGTCCTCACCTTCTGCCTTTCGCCACGGTTGACCGCCCGTGGCCCACGCCATAGCATCGGCGTGGCGCCTTTGGCCACCCGTCAAGCCGTCGACCTGGAGGCAGCGACGAACCCGGAACTCGACATTCTCGCNNTCGTCCCTCGGGGGTTGATATACTCGCATAGTTCTTATGCAGTCCTGTGTCAGATCCGTCGCAGAGGAGGCGTGATGATCAAGGTAGTCGAATGGGGCACCGGCGAGATGGGCCAAGGCCTACTCAGGTTCATGCTCGACCGGCCTAAGGACATCGAGCTGGTCGGTTGCGTGGTCACCAATCCCGCCAAGGAAGGGAAGAGAGTCGGCGAGCTGCTCGGGCGGCCGTGCGACGTGGTGATGACCACGGACTTCCAGAAGGTGCTCGCCCAGAAACCCGACGTCGTGTGCATCAACACGCAGTCCAACCTGAACGAGATCGAGCCGCAGGTGGTACCTTCCGTGAAGGCCGGCTGCGACGTCATCTGCATCGCCGAGAAGCTCGCCTTCCCGTGGGCCAGCGACCCCGAGCGCGCCGACATGTTCGACCGGCTCGCCAAGCAGCACGGCGTCTCCATTCTCGGCACGGGCATCAACCCCGGCTTCATGCTCGACGCTCTCATCGTCATGTGGAGCTCCATCTGCATGCGCGTCGACAGCATCGAGGCCTCGCGCGTCAACGACCTTTCGCCGTTCGGTCCTACGGTCATGACAGGCCAGGGGGTAGGCACCACCGTGGAGCAGTTCGAGAAGGGCGTCGCC
>PMKX01000213.1:3942-5266 GCA_003158705.1 Actinomycetota bacterium | reverse complement strand
GGCACGATCTTGGAGATGACGCCCTTGTTGCCGTGACGTCCGGCGAGCTTGTCGCCCTCGGCGATCTTGCGCCGCCGAGCCACGTAGGCGCGCACGAGCTCGTTGACGCTCGGCGGCAGCTCGTCGTTGTTCTCACGGCTGAATATCTTGACGTCGATCACCTTGCCGCCCTCGCCGTGCGGCACCTTGAGGCTCGTGTCGCGGACCTCGCGAGCCTTCTCCTTGAAGATGGCGCGGATGAGCTTCTCCTCGGCGGTGAGCTCGGTTTCGCCCTTGGGAGTGACCTTGCCCACCAGGAGGTCGCCCGACGTGACTTCGGCGCCGATACGGACGATGCCGCGCTCGTCGAGGTCCTTGAGTGACTCCTCGGAGCGGTTCGGGATGTCGCGCGTGATCTCTTCGTCGCCAAGCTTGGTGGTGCGGGCGTCGACCTCGTATTCCTCGATGTGTATCGAGGAGAGCAAGTCGTCTTTGACCACACGCTCCGAGAGCACGATGGCGTCCNNAGCCCTCCCAGCTCATGAAGGCGACGAGCAGGTTCCTGCCCAGGGCAAGCTCACCGTGGTCGGTGGACGAGCCGTCGGCCAACACAGTGCCTTCCTCGACCTTGTCGCCCGCGTTGATGATCGGCTTCTGATGGATGAGCGTGCCTTGGTTGGAACGCGTGAACTTCACCAGGTCGTACTCGTCCGTGTGGCCGCGGCCGGCGTCGATCACGATGCGGTTGGCATCCACCTGCTTCACCGTGCCGGCACGATCCGCCAGAACCACGTCGCCTGTGTCGACAGCGGCGCGGAACTCCATGCCGGTGCCGACATACGGCGCCTCGGTGGTGAGCAAGGGCACGGCCTGACGCTGCATGTTCGATCCCATGAGGGCGCGGTTGGCGNNGTTGGCGTCGTCGTGTTCGAGGAAGGGGATGAGGGCCGTAGCCACCGACACGATCTGGGTGGGGTTCACATCCATGTAGTCGACCCGGTTGGGCGCCACCTCCACCACATCTGCTCCACCGCGCGTACGCGCCAGGACGTGGTCGGAGAGGAACTTGCCCGTCTTGGGGTCGAACGGCGCGTTGGCCTGAGCGATCGTGACATGGCGCTCCTCGTGCGTCTTGGCATCGACGACGACCGCCTCCTCCTCGGAGGCGTCGAGGTAGACGATGTCGTCGGTCACCTTGCCGCGCACGACCTTACGGTATGGGGAACGGATGAAGCCGAACTCGTCGACCGTGGCAAACGAAGCCAGCGACCCGATGAGGCCGATGTTGGGTCCTTCGGGCGTCTCGATGGGGCACATGCGACCGTAGTGGGTCGGGTGCACGTCG
>PMKX01000213.1:0-3911 GCA_003158705.1 Actinomycetota bacterium | reverse complement strand
AGCTGCGACGAGCCGAAGAACTCCTTGAGTGCGGCAACGACTGGGCGGATGTTCACGAGCGTCGCCGGCACGATCGTATCGGGGTCCTCGGTGGTCAGCCGCTCCTTGATGACGCGCTCCATGCGCGCCAGACCTACCCGGAAGGCGTCTTGGACGAGCTCGCCGACCGTGCGCAAACGGCGGTTGCCGAAATGCTCGTACTCGTCGATCTCGCTGGCGATCTCCTCGCGCCGCGTCATGAGCAGCGCCGTCGCCTCGGCCGCGTGGTCCTTGGCGTCCTCGGGTACGCCCAGCTTGACGGGCAGCGATATGAGGCGCCGGATAAGCTCGACGATGTCCTCGTTGACGAGCACACGCGTGTCCGCGGACGGCCGCTTGCCAGCGGGCAGGTAGCCATGCAGACGCGAGTTGAGCTTGTGGCGCCCCACGCGCGAGAGGTCATAGCGCTTGGGATCGAAGAACAGACCCTTGAGCATCGAGTGGGCGGCGTCGAGGGTAGGCGGCTCACCGGGGCGCTGCTTGCGGAACAGCTCGATGAGCGCCTCGTCCTGGCTACTTGTAGCGTCCCGCTCGACCGTGTTCTTTATGTAGGTCGAGCCCTTGAACAGCGCGAGCAGCTCCTCGTTGCCGCCGTAGCCCATGGCGCGCAGCAGCACCGTCACGGGGAACTTGCGCTTGCGGTCGATGCGCACGTTCACGGCGCCCTTCTTGTCGATCTCAAGCTCGAGCCAGGAGCCGCGCTGCGGCATGAGGTTGGCGATGAAAACCTGCTTCTCACGCTCGGCCTGCTTGGGTTCCATGATGTAGGCGCCCGGCGAGCGCACGAGCTGTGTGACCACCACACGCTCGGTACCGTGGATGATGAAGGTGCCCCGGTCGGTCATCATGGGGAAGTCACCCATGAACACCGACTGCTCGCGAATCTCGCCCGTCTCCTCGTTGATGAAGCGCACGATCATGGTGAGCGGCGCGGAGAAGGTCATGTCTTTGTTGCGGCACTCATCGATCGGCTTGGTGGGCTCGCCGAAGGCATAGTCGCCGAACTCCACGAGGAGCTTGTCCGAGTAGTCGCGGATCGGTGAGATGTCGCGCACCGTCTCCTTGAGGCCATCCTTGAGAAACCACTCCCAGGACGACTTCTGGATGTCGATGAGATGGGGGATGGGCAGCGGCTGGTCGAGCTTGGCGAAGGACGTACGCACGCGAGGACACTTAGGCTCGTTCAAGCGAGGACTCCTCTAAGTAGCGCAGGGCAGGGAAAGGCAGACGCTAACCGATCGAAGGCGCGGCAGTGAGGCGAGAGACGGCACAATCCGCAACAATAGCATAGGCCGTTACTCGCCACAAGTATCAATCGGGGTGACGGACAGCGCGAAGCTCGATCGCCCGTCGCCCGAGACTGCTCCTACTTGACTTCGACTGTGGCCCCGGCCTCTTCCAGCTGCTTCTTGGCGTCTTCTGCCTCGTCCTTGTTCACGCCCTCTTTGACAGCGCGAGGAGCCTCGTCGACCACAGCCTTGGCCTCCTTGAGGCCCAGACCCGTCAAAGAGCGGACGACTTTGATGACCTGGATCTTCTTGTCACCGGCAGCCGCAAGCACGACATCGAAGGCTGTCTGCTCCTCCTCGGCTGCGGCAGCCTCGCCAGCCGCTGCGCCAGCACCAGGAGCGGCCGCGACCGCGACGGGGGCGGCGGCACTGACGCCGAACTCTTCCTCCAGCGCCTTGACGAGCTCGGAGAGCTCGAGAACGCTCATCTTCTTGATCGCTGCGATGAGCTCGTCTTTGCCTAGGGTCTTCTCTGCCATGCTCACTTCACCTCGCCGTTCAGCTGTGGAAACCTGACTTGTTGACTTGATCGGCCGCGCTCACGCTCCGTCGACGGCCGCCTTCTGCTCCGCGACTTGACCGAGCGCGCGCACGAACCCGCTGATGGTGCCCTGCAGCACGGTGACCAAGCCGGTCATCGGCGCGGCCATGGTGCCCACCACCTGGGCAAGCAAGGTGTCTCGCGGTGGGAGCATGGCCAGCGTCTTGACGCTGGCAGCGTCGACGACGCTGTCCGCCATAAGACCGCCGCGCACCACGAGGGCCTGATGCAGCCTCGCATAATCGGCCAAAGCCTTGGCCGCCGCGACCGCATCCTCGCCGCAAATGGTGACCGCAGTGGGACCGGTGAGCAGGGGGGCCAGCGCGTCGCGGCCAGCGCGCTCGGCGGCGATCTTGGCCAGCGTGTTCTTGACCACACGGAAGCTGGCACCGCTCTGGCGCAGCTTGCCGCGCAGTTCAGAGAGTTCGGCCACCGACAGACCCCGATAGTCGCTGATCAGCAACGACTCGGCGCCTTTGAGCAGCTCCGCGATCTCCGCGACGAGTGCTTCCTTGTCCTTGCGCAGCATCTCGACCTCTCACTCGCAATAAGAAGCCCACCCCCGTGGACGGGAGCGGGCATGTGGACTGGTTCGCTCGCTGCTCGCCTCGGGTGGCGGGCCCAGGGGCCCATTGTGCTCCCACAAGAGCACCGACCGTCTTCGGCCGCGACACCTGCCGGCGTCGCGAACCGGCAGTATACGCCAACGCCCGGCATGCCGGCAACTGCGGGCGCCGCCGGCGCCGAGCAGTCGGCGGCCCGGGCGGCCCTACTCCTCCAAGAGGTCTCGCGTGTGTGCGGGATCGAGCTCGATGCCCGGGCCCATGGTGGACGCGATGTGCACGCTTCTCAGGTAGCGGCCCTTGGCGGCGGCCGGCTTGGCGCGGAGAAGCTCGTCGAGCACGGCACCATAGTTCTCGACCAGCTGTTCCGCGCTGAACGACTTCTTGCCGATGCTCATGTGGACGATGCTGGTGCGGTCGGTGCGATACTCCACCTTGCCCGTTTTGGCGTCCCTGACTGCCTTGCCGACGTCGAAAGTGACCGTGCCGGACTTGGGGTTGGGCATGAGACCACGCGGGCCAAGCACGCGACCCAGCTTGCCGACCGTGCCCATCATGTCTGGCGTAGCGATGGCGACGTCGAAGTCGAAGACGCCTTCCAGGATCTGCTTGCTGAGCTCGTCTGACCCAACGATGTCGGCGCCGGCCTCTTGTGCCTCGCGCGCCTTGTCACCCTCGGCGAACACGGCGACACGTGTCTCCCGACCGGTGCCGTGCGGCAAGACGGTGGTGCCACGCACCATCTGGTCTGCGTGGCGCACGTCGACGCCGAGGCGGAAGTGCGCCTCCACGGTCTCGTCGAACTTGGCCGTTTCCAGAGACTTGAGCAGACGAGCAGCCTCGAGCGGGCTGTAGAGGCGCCCGGGCTCGATGGCGCCGCGGGCGACGTTGTACTTGCGGCCGTGACTGGCCATTTCGACCTCCGTGGTAGCTAGCGGCGGCCGCTCCCGGTCGCCTCCCACTTGTGAAGGCGACACGCGGCCGCCTCCCTTGCCTTGCGTCTAGAAACTACTCGACGTCGATGCCCATGCTACGGGCGGTGCCCTCGATGATCCTCATCGCCCCGTCGATATCGTTGGCGTTGAGGTCGGGCATCTTCAATTCGGCGATCTCACGCACCTTGTCGCGCGGGACCGTGGCCACCTTGGTGCGGTTAGGCTCCCCGGAACCCTTCTCGATACCGGCCGCCTCACGCAGCAGCACGGCCGCCGGCGGCGTCTTNNCATGATGTTGACGCCGTGCTGGCCAAGCGCCGGACCGACGGGGGGCGCCGGGTTGGCAGCACCAGCCGGGATCTGCAGCTTGATGACGGTCAGGACCTTCTTGGCCACGCTTGCCTCGTTTCGATCGCTTGATGCGTCAGGTTGTCTTCTTGACTTGCTCGAAGCCGAGCTCGACCGGCGTCTCGCGACCGAAGATCGAGACCATGACCTTGAGCTTGTTCTGGTCGACGTTGACCTCCGAGACCTCACCCGAGAA
>PMKX01000079.1 GCA_003158705.1 Actinomycetota bacterium | reverse complement strand
CACCTCTCTGGTCGCCGACGGGCTTGTAGGCCGCGCCGACCAGGGCCGTATCGCCTGAGAGGGCGACCGACCAGCCGAAGCGGTCGTTCGTGGCCGCGTCGGGGTCGCTGAGCTCAGCCTGTTGTGGCCAGGTCGCCCCTGTGCGCGTGTAGATGTAGGCAGCGCCGGCGCCAGTCTGGCCGTCGACGGCCTTGCCCTCGGCACCGACGAGGGCCGTGCCGCCCGAGAGGGCCAACGACGAGCCGAAATGGTCGTTCGTCGCCGCGTCCGGGTCGCTCAGCTTAGCCTGCTGCGGCCACGTAGTCCCCGAGCGAGTGTAGACGTAGGCAGCGCCGGCGCCGGCATGGCCATCGAAGGCCGCACCGTAGGCGCCCACGAGCGCCGTGTCGCCGGCGAGCGCCACCGAGATGCCGAAGTAGTCGCCGGCCGCCGCATCGGGGTCGCTCAGCTTGGTCTGCTGCGACCAGGTCCCACCCGAACGAGTGTAGACGTAGGCGACGCCGGCGTCGGCGTGGCCGCCGACCGACTTGCCGTAGGCGCCGACCACGGCCGTGTCACCGGCCAGCGCCACCGAGCCGCCGAAGTAGTCTGTGGCGGCCCCGTCAGCGGCGGTCAGCTCAGTCTGCTGTGACCACGTCGTGCCCGTGCGCGTGTAGACGAACACCGCGCCGGCGTTGACCCGGCCTGCGANNGAGTCGCCGGCCGCCGCGTCGGGGTCGGCTAGCACAGCCTGCTGGACCGCCATGAGCGCAAGCTGATCGCCCCCCGGCCGCGCCGGCGGTGCGCCAGCCGCCGCGCTGCCGACGGGTGCGGCCATCAGCAGCAGGGCAACGAGCACAAGAAGAGGACTCAGGCAGCGCCACGCCTGAGAGACTAGCCCCCGCATCGTGACCGCTCGGCATCTCTGGTGCTCGATCATGGTGTGCTCCCCTCTCCCAGCCCGAGCCGTGGCACGCTGTGACCGCCTCCTTCTAGCACCAGGCCAAGCCGGCGGTCAAACGGGCCGGCGGCCGTAGGGACACCGGCGGTCAAACGAGCCAGCGGCCGTATGCGCCAGCGGTCAAACCGACGCTCGGCTGTCGGGCGCGAGCTAGTCGCTCTCCGGCCGCGCCGCGCTCACATGGTGGCCGTGCGCCTTGAAGGCCTCCTCGTGCACGAACTTGCCGCCGCGCAGCCACGAGGCCAGCGCCGCGAGCAAGCACATCGCCGACGAGAAGACGAAGACCTCGAGCAAACCGTACTTGAACGGCGCCGCTATGAGGGAGGGAAAGTAGCGGCCGCCGACCAACGTGGCCGCGTTAGAGGGCGACAGGCCGCTCAGCACGTGCGGCCCGAGCAGCTCCTTCAGCGGGTTGAAGCCGAGGAACGAGGCGAACAGGTAGCCGGTCGGCGGCAGGTGTGCAAGGTGCGTGGCCACGCCCGCCGGCACGCCATGCGACGTCAGGCCGGAGAACATCACGCGCGGCACGCGTGCCGTGAGGCCGATCACCATGAGCGAGAAGACAATGCCCATAGAGAGCGGCATACCCACGGTCTGCGCCGTGGCCCGCATGCCCGAGGCGACGCCGCGGTGACGAGCCGGCACGCTGTTCATGATGGCCGCCGTATTGGGCGCCGCGAACATGCCCATGGCCAGACCGTTGAGGAACAGGACCGCGGCGAACTCCACGTACATGAAGTCCGCCGGCAGAACCAGCAGACCGATGAACGTTGCGGCGGCCAGCAGCATCCCGCCCGTGGCGAACGGGCGGGCGCCGTGGCGGTCCGAGAGGCGCCCGGACACGGGGCCGGCGACGAGAAAGCCGAGCGTGAGCGGCAGCATGAAGATGCCGGCCCACAAGGGCGTGTCTTTGTAGTCGTAGCCGTGCAGCGGCAGCCAGATGCCCTGTAGCCACATGATGAGCATGAACTGCAAGCCGCCGTTGGCGATGGACGAGAGCAGCACGGCCAGATTGCCGGCGGCGAAGGCGCGGATGCGCAGCAGCCGCAGATTGAACATCGGCTCGGCGATGCGCAGCTCGATGAGCACGAAGATGATCAAGGCAGCCGCGCCGCCGGCCATCATCCCCAGCACGAACGGGTCCGACCAACCCATGGAGGAGCTGCCGTAGGGCTTGATGCCGTAGGAGACGCCGGTGAGCAGCATGGCCAGACCGGCGACGAAGGTGAGGTTACCGAGCCAGTCGATGCGTGCCGGATGCCGCTCGCCCAGTTCCCGCAACATGAGCACGGCCCACACCGTCGCGATGATGCCGACAGGCACGTTGATGAGGAACACCCAGCGCCAGTCGATGGCCGCCAACACACCGCCGAGGATCAGCCCGATGAACGACCCGGAGAGACCGGCCACCATGTTGATCCCCAGGGCCATGCCGCGCTCGTCGTGAGGGAAGGCGTCGGTGAGGATGGCGGCCGAGTTGCCCATGACCATGGCGCCGCCCGCCGCCTGGACCATGCGGAAGATGATGATCTCGAGCGCGGCGCTGGNNAGGCCGGCGTTGTACATGCGCACGCGGCCGAACATGTCACCGATCCTGCCCAGCGTGACGACGAGAGCGGCACTCACGAGGCCGTAGCCCATGAGCATCCACAGGAGATACACGAAGTTGCCCGGGTCGAGTGGGTCGAGGTGGATGCCGCGGAAGATCGCCGGCAGGGCGATGAGCAGGCTCGAGGCGTTGATCATCGCCATGAGGAAGGCGAGCGTGGTGTTTGAGAGCACGACCCACTTGTACTCGACCCGTGGCTTGCCGTGGTGATGCAGGATGCGGTCGGCCAACCCGGTCACGGCTGCACCCGCGCGTCGTCGGCGCCCGACCCCGCCTGCGCCTCGGTCTGCGGCAGCACTGCCGCCAAGGCGGACAGGGCACGGCCGAGCATGGCGCGATCGTCCTCGCTGAGCTTCTCCAGCCACTCGCGCAGCGCTACTCGCTTGCCGTGTCGCAGCTCGCCCAGAAGCGACGCGCCGCGCTCGGTGACGGTGACCACGGCGCGTCGGCGATCGGCGGGGTCCTCCGTGCGCCGCGCGTAGCCGGCGCGCACAAGCTGCTCGACGAGCGAGCTCGCCGCCGACTCGCCGATGCCCAAGTCGGAGGCGACGCCGCCTACGGAGGTCGCCCCGCATCCCTCCACGGCCACGAGCGCCTTGAACTGAGCCATCGTGAGTCCCAGCTCCAGCCACGTCGGCAGCGAGACCCGGTGGAGGGCGGCGTTCGCCGCCCGGAAGTGTTCGATGATCTGCGTGATGTCCTGGTCGCTCGGCGTCACCGGATGGGCTCCTTCTGTCGTTCAACCGCCAACGGCCAATAGTTTGGCATCACCGATGCATTTTTCCAAGCCGGGGGGCCGTCAGTGTCCGCGAGACTCGGGAGCAGTCGCGCCGACACTGGCGAAGAGTTGCGCTTGGCGCTAGTGGTGAAAGCCGCTAGCGCCCGTATGCTCCTGCGGCATGGGCGCCGTCAAGCGGTCGAACCACGCCACGGCGCGCTCGAGATCGGCAAGGAAGAGATCGGCCAGATCGAAGCTGAAGCCGTTGCGCACCACGATGCGCAGCAGCACCACGTCTTGGCGATCGGGCGGCAGCGCGTAGGCCGGTACGAGCCAGCCGTGCTCCCTGAGCTTGCGCGAGAGGTCGTATGCCGTGAACTTGGCCACACCCTCGCGCAGCTTGAAGGCGACGACCGGCAGCTCGCGCCCCTCCGAGANNCGCGACGTTTCTTGCACGCGGCGGTAGCCCTCGCGGCCCAGACGCAGGAACTGGTAGTACTGCAGCACCACCTGCGCCCCCGGCCGCGAGAAGTTGAGCGCGAAGGTGGGCATCTCGCCGCCCAAGTAGTCGACGGAGAAGACGAGCTCCTCCGGCAGATCCTCCTGGCGGCGCCACACGACCCAGCCGACGCCGGGGTAGACGAGCCCGTACTTGTGGCCCGAAGCGTTGATCGAGACGACCCGCTCGAGGCGGAAGTCCCAGAGCAGGTCGGGCGCCAAGAACGGGGCAACGAAGCCGCCCGAGGCGGCGTCCACGTGCACGGGCACCGAGACACCGGTGCGCCGCTCGTACTCGTCGAGCGCCGCGCAGATCTCGGCCACCGGTTCGTAGGAGCCGTCCAGCGTGGATCCCATAATGGCGACCACGGCGATCGTGTTCTCGTCCACGTAGGGCAGCGCACGCTCGGGCGTCAGGTGCAGCAGCTCGCCCTCCAAGGGCACGAAGCGCGGCTCCACCTCGAAGTACTCGGCGAACTTCTCCCAAACGACCTGCACGTTGCGGCCGAAGACGATATTGGGCCTCTCGGCGGGCCTTCCCTGTGCGCGCCGGCGCTGCTGCCAGCGACGCTTCAGAGCCAGCCCGCCCAACAGGCAGGCTTCCGAGCTGCCGATGGTCGAAGTGCCCACCGTGCCGGCTCCGTCCGGCGCGTGCCACAGGTCCGCGATGATCCTCACGCAGCGCGCCTCGAGCTCAGCCAGCTGCGGGTACTCGTCTTTGTCGAT
>PMKX01000094.1:3793-3913 GCA_003158705.1 Actinomycetota bacterium | reverse complement strand
CATGGCCTTGCCCGCGATGCGCAGCCGGTGGAAGCGTACGAGAGGCGTAGACGGCCCGGCGATGATGTCGTCGTAGGCCCACACGGCCGCGACCCGGTCGTAGAGCATGGCCGGAAGCAC
>PMKX01000094.1:0-3744 GCA_003158705.1 Actinomycetota bacterium | reverse complement strand
CTGCGTCTTCTCGTGGAACACGTCGAGGTCGCGCACGGAGCCCAGAGTGCGGCCCGTGCGCTTGAGGCCGCGCTCGATGGACCTCACGGCCCCCTGATCCAGGTAAGGCGCGAACACGCGCAGGGCAGCTCGCATACGGCGTGTCGCCACGCGCATGTCATGGAGGTCTTCAGGGTCGTCGCCGGAACGTGTGCCAGGCTCGTGCTCCAGCATGCGAGCGAAGTGGAAGCGCAGCGTCTTCAGGGCGGCCTCGACCATCGAGTCAGTGGCAAGGATGCCGGGTCGCTTGGGTGCGGCCGCCTCGTTCGACATGTCGGCGGCGGGCGCGTCGGCGTCAGCCGCCGCCTTCTTCCGGTGCGGGCCTAGCCGCTCGACCATCCTGGCGGTCGCCCCACTAGTCCGCCCTGCGGACGACGGCGTGAGCCAGCGCCGGACTGCCTGTCGCACCGTGCCTACGAGGGCTGCGGCCCTGCGCTGCACGCCGTGAGCGGACTTCTGGTCATCAGAGAGCGCCGGACGAGCTGAGGCGACGAAAGACGACAAGACGGACGCCGCCTCCCTGTGCCGGTCGTCTCCCAGCGCCGCCAGGGCCCGTTCGGACTTGGACAGCGGCTGCGGTGTGAGGCCCCAGCTGCGACGCAGCTCGCCGGCGATAGCGACCAGGTCGGCCTCGGCGTCGGCGGCCTTGAGCTCGACCTCGACCTCGTATTGGGGGGCGAGCTCTTCACCGCGAACGACGATCACGAACGTGTCGAGCGACAGTTCGGCGACCTCGCGGCCATCCTTGGCGACGGTGCGCAGGAGCCGCCGCTGGCGTCCTTCGGCGAGCGTCGCGACCGGCTGTGCGCCGGCAGCCGCCAGGACCAGGTCGCGTGCCTTCCCGGCCGGCCACTCATGTGCCGGGGCGTCCGGGGCCAGCCCTGACGGCACGTCGAACTCGTACTCCTCGCGGTGGTGGACGGCGCCCTCGGACGACGCGTCGTCGCTCGCGTCCGAGCCCGACGCGCGTCGCTTCACGGTGATCATTGCGCGATCGCCACGCTGGCGCCGCCTGAGCATGAGCCCGGCCGCCTCCAACGCCCGGTCGGGTGTGTCCAGGTAGGCGTCGGTCATGAGGGCGACCTCGTCGCCACTCACTTCGTAGCCGGCCAGTTCGCTGAGCTCGGCAAGTCGCGCCAGCGTGTTCGCGTCGGGCGCCGTGAACTTGGCCTCGATCTCCAGCATCTGCTGGTGCCTACGCAAGGGCACTGATCCTGGGCGGCAGCAGCCAGACGAGCTCGCCGCGCACGGTCTCGTCGTCGATGTCGACGCGGGCGATGCCGCCCTTCTTGCAGACCACAGCGCCGCCGGTCAGCTCACGGATGGTGCGGCTGAAGTCGGGTTCGTGGCCGACAAGCACAAGCGCCTGGGCGCCGCGGTGGTCGGCGAGAATGGCCGCCAGGTGCTTGCGGTCGAAGCCTCGCGCCAGCCGGTCGTCGTCGACAGGTGCACCCGCATCGAGCTCGGCGGCGGCGATCTCGGCCGTCTGGCGCGCACGCACGAGGGGGCTAGTCACGATGGCGTCGGCTGTTACCGCGACCCTGACCAGCAACCGCGCGCTAGCTGCGACAACGGCACGGCCTTCGTCGGTCAGCGGGCGCTCCTCGTCGGGCCGGTCCCACCCGGTCCTCGAGACGGCTGGTCCGTGACGCAGAAAGTATAGGCGCATCTCACTCTCCCACTAGCGGCCCTGTCCGGGCGATCGTGTGCCGTGCCGTCCCTTCTTCGCGGGCCGCCTTCCCCGTCGTCGACTCGCGGCGGGTAGCGCAGCCGCGCGGGCCGCCGCTTGCTCGATGAACCAGGCCTGGCCGTCAAGCGGCGGCTCGCCGTCGCTCGGTGTCGCCCGCACGTAGGTGAAGTCGTTCTGCATGAAGCGCGCCTTGACGTTGTCGCGCAAGTAGACCGCCAGGATCTCGTCGTGCAGGCGACGCACTAGCGCCTGGTCCTCGACGGGGAAGAGGACCTCGACGCGGCGGTTCAGGTTGCGAGGCATCAGGTCGGCGCTGCCGACGACTACTTCCTCGGCGCCGCCGTTGCGGAACCAGTAGATGCGGCTGTGTTCAAGGAACCGCCCGACGATACTCGTGACCGTGATCGTGTCGCTGATGCCCGGCACGCCGGGGCGTAGTGAGCACATACCGCGAACCAGCAGGTCGATCTTCACGCCGGCCTGCGAGGCACGGTAGAGCAGGGCGATCATCTCGCGGTCGACCAGCGAGTTCATCTTGAAGATCAGGGCCCCCTCGCGGCCGGCGAGCTGGTGCTCGATCTCGCGCTCGATCAGCGCCTTCAGCCGCTCGCGCAAGTTGATCGGCGCGACCAACAACTTCTTGTAGTCGCGCGAACGCGAGAAGCCCGTGAGGAAGTTGAACAGCTCGGTGGCGTCCTCGCCGATCACCTCGTCGCACGTGAACAGGTCGAGATCGGTATACTGCTTGGCCGTGATGACGTTGTAGTTGCCCGTGCCAAGGTGCACGTAGCGGCGGATGCCGTCGCCCTCGCGGCGCACGACCATGGCGATCTTGGAGTGGGTCTTGAGGCCGACGAGCCCGTAGATGACGTGGACGCCCTCTTCCTCGAGGGAGCGGGCCCACTCGATGTTGCTCTCTTCGTCAAAGCGCGCTTTGAGCTCTACCAGCACCGCCACCTCCTTGCCGTTGCGGGCCGCTTCCAGCAGAGCGGCCACGGCCGGCGCATTGCGGCCCACGCGGTAGAGGGTCATCTTGATCGCGAGCACGTCGGGGTCGCGAGCGGCTCGCTCGAGCCAATCGACGACCGGCGCGAAGGACTCGTAGGGCCGGTGGATGAGGATGTCGTGCTTGCGGATGGCCGAGAACACGTCCATGTCGGGGTTCTGGATGCGCTCCGGCGGTGCCGGCACAAAGGGTGGGTATTTCAGGTCGGGGCGGTCTATGCCCGACAGATTCAGACCGCTCATGCCCAACGGCGGGTCGACCGCGACCATGTCCTCCGGCTCGATCTCGAGGTTGTCGAGAAGGATGCGCCGCACGCTCTCGGGTGTGGCGCTGTCGACCGTGAGGCGCACCACGGAGCCAAAGCGCCGCCGCAGCACGCCTTGCTCTATCGTCTCGAGCAAGTCGTCGGCCTCCAGCTCCTGGATCGACATCTCGGCGTCGCGCGTCACGCGGAAGGCGTAAGCACCGGCGATGGTCATGCCTGGGAACAGCTCGTCGAGGTTGACCGAAATGACCTGCTCGAGCCAGACGAAGTCGTAGCGCCGTGTGCGCTCGGCCGGCGTGAGGCCCTGCGGTGGCGGCAGCGGCACCAGTCGTGGCAGCGAGGACGGCACCTTGACCCGCGCAAAGAGCGGCTTGTCGTTCTCGTCGCGCAGCAGCACGGCGAGGTTGAGGCTCAAGTTGGAGATGTGCGGGAACGGCCGGCCGGGGTCGAAAGCCAGCGGCGTGAGCNNGGCGTCGGCCGCCGCGCGCTGACTCTCGTCGAGATCCGCTATGCCGTGGATGTGGACGCCTGCCTCGGCCAGGCGCGGCACCACGTCGTGCACCCAGGTCTCGCGCGCCTCGCGCATGAGCCCGTAGGCTTGCTCGCGGCAGGCTACAAGCTGCTCGGCCGGAGTCATGCCGTCAGCCGAGACATCGGCAACGCCGGCCTCGACCTGCTGCTTCAGACCGGCCACGCGCACCATGAAGAACTCGCCCAGGTTGGAGCCGAGGATGGCGAGGAAGT
>PMKX01000152.1 GCA_003158705.1 Actinomycetota bacterium | reverse complement strand
CGCTCGGCGCCCGTCTCGGCGAACTGCTTGAAACGCAGCAGATCCTGGAAGAGACGGGCGCCCACCATGCGCGCTTTGTCCGTCCGGGTGGGGCTCTGGTCCTCGTAGTCGAACGTGACCTGGACGCGGGTGCTCTGGTCCGCGTTCTCGAGGAACGTGACGACGCCGGCCTCGGCGGCGCGCTCGCAACTGAACTGGTCGCACACCAAGCGGTAGTTGCCGACAAGCACCCAGTGGACGAAGCGGTCCCACTCACGCCTGGCGACGCCAGCGGATACGTGCACGTCGATCTCTTGCTTCAGGTTGGGCACGGGAATCTCCTTGGCCCTCGTTGCTGTTCACTGTCTGGTTCCCTTCTCGCCAGGCTCTGCAACCCGCTGCCGTTGACTTCATGCTCCGAAGAATGAAGGGGGAAGGCTAGCGGCCTAGCCTGGCCGCGAGGCCGGCCAGGCGTCGCCGCCAGGTGAGGCCGAAGAGCCGATACTCTGTCAGGCGGCTCTCCAGTGCGGCGCACTGTGTCCTCCACACCGCCGCCTCCTGGTCCGCGCCCGTGCCGGCCATGACGTGCCGCTGACGGCGCAGCCGGCGCAGTTCGTGCCGCCGGTGACGCGCTTGTGCGGGCCGCGGTGGCGTGAAGAGCTCGCGCAGAAACGGGTGCGGCTCGGCGTCACTCGGGTGCCGACGTCCCTTTGCCGGCCGCGAGCCGTGGCGGCACCGGGTCGTGAGCAGCACTGCCTCTTGGGCCCGCGTGACGGCCACGTACAGCACCCGGCGCTCTTCTTCTATCTCGGCGCCGCTCAGGCCGTCGAGGTCGCTGTCGTAGTCGGCGACGACGACGGAGGCGTACTCGCGCCCCTTGGCCGCGTGGATGGTGCCGATCTCCACTCGGTCGGCATCGCCGTCGCGAGCAAGCGCGTCGGGCGAGCCGTCGCTCTTGTCGTGTTCTGCCGCGGCATGGCGGTCCCATGTCTCAAGGAGCTCGGCCAGCGTGCGGGCGCCGAGGCACATGGACCAGAGTGCTTCGACCACGGCTTGGGGAGCGGTCTCCTCGCGCGTGTCGCCAGGGGCAGCGTGCCGCTGCCTCGCCCAGTACTCGTTCAGCCCGAACTGGGCGACCACGGCCGGCAGAATTTGGTCTGGCGCCAGGTGGCCGCCGCCGGCAGCCCGATGGAGGCGGTGCACGGCGGCCACGAAGTCGGCGATGTCGGTGGGCGCCTGGGGGCGCTCGCCGGACCGGACCCACGACTCCAGAGCCGCCCACGGGTGTGCGCCGGCACAGACGCGAGCGAGGTCGGCTCCGCGCACGAAGCGCGGTGGCTGGCGGAGGACACGACGCAGAGAATCGCCGTCTATGGCGGGCGGGTCGGCGATGAGGCCGAGATAGGCTCGCAACACCGTCGCGGCGCGATGCGTGAACAGCTGGTAGGCAAGCAGCGGGGTGCGTGGCAAGCCGGCCTGGTCGAGCGCGGCGGCCAGCGGCGCCTGCTGCGCCCGGTAGCGACAGAGCACGGCCAGCTCGCCCCAGCGACAGCCGAGCCGGCGGTGCTCCGTGAGCAGGAAGTCGCAGAGCGCTTGGGCGCGTTGTGGCCAGCGGTGGTCGGCGTACAGGAGAACGAGACCTAGCCCGGCTGCAGGCCCGCAGGCGACGTCTTTGGGCACGCGGAGCGTGTTGTGGAGAACGAGACGCTGGGCGGCGGCGACGATCGCCTGTGAGCACCGGTAGTTGGTGGAGAGCGTGTAGGTGGCGGAGTGGGGCGCGTCCGGGACACGGTGATGGAAGTCCAGGATGTTGGCGGGCTTGGCGAAACGCCACCCATAAATGAGCTGGTCGTCGTCACCTACCACGAAGAGGTTGCGCCGCGGCCGTGAAAGGAGGTCGACGAGTGCGAGCTGGGCACCGTTGAGGTCCTGGAACTCGTCGACCAGCACGTGAGTGAAGCGGCGCTGCATGAGCTCTCGTCGGGCCGGGTCGCCGAGCATGTCGGCAAGGGCGATGTAGATCTGGTCGTCGAACGACTGCATGCCGGCGGCAAGCTGGCGTTGCTGTACGGCGCGATCGATGGGTCCGAACTCCACCTCCATGGTCGCTGCCGACTGCACGCTCTCGAATGCCACACGGATGTGATCGCGAGGCTGGAGGTCGGCGCGCACACGGTTGAGGGCGTGCAGCAGCTGGTGCAGGGGAGCGTTGCCGCGGGTGAGCTGAAGCGCGGGGAGCGCCGAGGGGCAGCTGCGCAGGGCCTCGGCCAGGAGCCGAAGCTGGGCTGCCTGATCGCAGGTCTGCGGTGTGGCCAGCCCCATGATGTGGCGCTGGTAGCGGTACCCGAAGGCGTTGAAGGTGGCGCAGTGCACTCCCCGCTGGCCCGGGCCCAGGTCGCGCGTGGCGGGCACGCCGAGGGCCGCAAGGCGTTCCTCGAACTGCTCCGCCGCTTTGCGATTGAACGCCAGAGCGAGGACGTGCTCGGGAGCCACCCCGCGGCGGATGAGCTCCATGACGCGCTCGATCATCGTCCTGGTCTTGCCGGAGCCGGCGGGGGCCAGGACGCGTGCCGCACCCGTGCCGTGAAGCACGGCGGCCCGCTGGCTCTGGTCGAGTTCCGCATAGGGGTCGGCCGCCGATAGGCTGCGCTCAACGGGGGTGGGCGCGGGGCCGACGTTCACGGTGCACGGCGTCCACTCGCCCAACAGCAGGCCGATGTCCTCGAGGTCGAGCCGCTCCCGTTCGTCGATCGTCAGGCTCTGACGTGCAAGCGCCGCGGCGGGGAAGGGGAACGCCATGCAGAAGGGCCCGCCGGCAGCGACAAGGGGATAGACGAAGCGGCGCAGAACGTCGGTGGCACAGTCGCGCAGGGCCTCGACCGAGTCATCCCAGTACCACACCGGCACGGCGTCGCTCGCCCCAGCGCCGGCCGCGGCGCCTGCGGCGCGCGGCACGATAGCTCTGGCGTGATGGTCACTCGCCTGGGTGCCGGGACGGCCGGCGAACAGGCTTGGCCGCAGCGGCTGCAGGTTGGCGAAGCGTAGCGCCGCTGAGCGAGTGGCAAGCTCGGCGAGCAGTGTCTCGGGGTCGGCCACATCGAAGAGCGCGCGCGGCGTGCCGCCGGTCTCCTGCGTCGTGTCTGCGGCCGGCGCCGAGGGCGCTTGTCGTGGGGGCGGGCTCACTACCGGCGATCAAAGCGCCCGATCCGGTCCACCAGCAAGGGTGACGACCGTGCTCGGCGTTCACATCGGTCCGCGAATGCGGTGGCCGATGTGCGCCGACGTGCCGTCCGCGAGGCGTACTACAATGGATCGGTGATGCGCAGGTATGGTCTCTCCAAGAGCAGGATCATCATCGGTCTGCAGTGCGTCAAGCGCTTGTGGCTTGCCGTCCATCGCCCGGAGCTGGCCGAGGTGTCGGCCCAGACCGAGCGTTTGTGGGCCGGAGGGCACAGGGTCGGCGAGGTGGCCCGTAGCCTGCACCCCGGTGGCGTGCTCATCGAAGCTTTCAGCGACCTGCGCCACGCCAAGGCCGAGACGCGCACGGCGCTGGCGCAGCCCGGCGACAAAGTGCTTTTCGAGCCGGCCTTCGACTACGGCGGCGTGGTCGTGCGTGCCGACTTGCTGTTCGCTGGTCCCGGCGGCAACCGGCTCGTCGAGGTCAAGGCGTCCACGGCGGTCAAGGACTACCACCTGAACGATGCCGCGGTGCAGGCCTGGGTCATCACGCGCAGCGGCCTGGACCTGGACGCGGTCGCCGTCGCGCACATCGACAGCCAGTTCGTCTACCAGGGCGACGGCGACTACTGCGGCCTCTTCAGAGAGGTCGACGTCGGCGGCCGCATCCAGCCTGTCATGAAGCAGATCCCCGTTTGGATCACGGACTTCAGGCAGGCTCTGGCCGGGCCGCTGCCGGCGATCGAGGTGGGACCGCAGTGTCACTCCCCGTTCGACTGTCCTTTCCTGGGTCACTGCGCGCCCCATACAGAGAGCGCCTCCTGTGCCGAGCTGCCGCGTCTGGACTCGGCGGCGCACGAGATGGCCCTCAGCCTGGGTTACCCCCGTGCATACCTTGACTTCGAGGCGATCGCGTTCGGCGTGCCCATCTGGGCCGGCACGCGGCCGTACGAGCAACTGCCCTTTCAATGGAGCCTGCACGTGGAGCGCGCCGACGGCGCACTCGACCACGGCGAGTTCCTCGACACGACCGGCGAGCCGCCCATGCGGGCCGTGGCCGAGAGTCTCGTGGCGGCCCTCGCCGACGCCGGTGCGGCGGGTCCGCAGGCGCCGGTCCTCACCTACGGCACCTACGAGCGCAGCATCTTGCAGGGGCTGGCGCAGCGCTTCCCCGACCTGGGCCCGGCGCTGCTCTCGATCGCCGATCGGCTCGTCGACCTACTCGCCTGCACGCGGCGCTGGTACTCGCATCCGGCCATGCACGGCTCCTGGTCGCTCAAAGCTGTCTTGCCTACGGTGGCGCCGGACCTCGACTACGCGAGCTTGGCAGACGTGCGCGACGGCGGTGCGGCTCAGGACGCGTATCTGCAGCTCATCGACGGCGACGTCCAAGACGAGCAGAGCGCCGCCGCTCAGGCGCCGGAACTCACCGAGGCGCGTCGCGCCGCGCTGCGGACGGCTCTGCTCGCCTATTGCGCGCAAGACACNNGCGCTCGTCCGGCTGGTGCATTTCTTCGCCGAGAGCGGGTGACGCCGTTTGTCATACGAAGGGGCGGGCGGACGTGCAGTCCGTTTGCCCCCGGTGTTCCACAAGTGAGGGGTGCAGCGGCCTCAGGCCACTGCACCCCCGCACGCGTCCTCGTCGACGAGCGGCTTCCGTTTCACGACCTGCCGCGTTTGACCTCGCCGATCCGGAACGCGGGATGGTGCATCGTCTTGCCGTTCCAGCCCATATGTCCGGCTTGCTTGACCGTCGCCTGGTCCGACCAGCCCTGGTGTGCCGGCGGCAGCCGTCCGTCTCGCTTCCCGTCAGTGCGTCCCGAGGTCGTCTTGCCTGCTACCTTGAGTCCCATGCCGTACCTCCGGGTTGGACTTGCCCTGAAGTGATACCCCGCCAGGGGGTGTCGTAACTGTTGTACGGCGGCGGTCCGGCGCGAGGTGGGCGGCGAGTCGTCCCGTCGGCTATCATGTGCACACGCGCAGGCCGCCGACGCAGAGAGCGGGCGGAGGAGCTCTTGACGAGGAGNNGAGACATGCTGCATGAGGGTAGGTGT
The DNA here is from genome assembly GCA_003158705.1 of Actinomycetota bacterium. Classification (GTDB taxonomy): domain Bacteria; phylum Actinomycetota; class Thermoleophilia; order UBA2241; family UBA2241; genus FEN-672. The sequence continues at coordinate 357 of PMKX01000152.1, read as the reverse complement.
GAGGCGGGCTCTGTGGGTCGCTGCGCTGGCCGCGTCTCTCTGTCTCCTCGCCGGTTGCGGCGGGCAGTCGAGAGGGGCGGCCGCAGGTTCGTCGCGGCACGCAGGTCCCAAGACCGTCAACGAGTTGAGCGCCAAGCTGGCGGCCACGTACTCCACGCAGCCCTGGTATCGCAAGATCACCGGCATCACGCTGCAGAAGAAGCTGGGTGTACCGGTGGTGTCGGTCTGGGTGAGCAGCGCCGGCCCCGACGACCAAGCATACGCGCAGGACGAACAGATCCTGAAGACCGTCCTTCATCTCGATCCGGGCATGGCCGACGTCTTCGAGACTCGCGACAGGTGGGGCAGCCGAGTCAT
>PMKX01000217.1 GCA_003158705.1 Actinomycetota bacterium | reverse complement strand
AGACGGCGCCCAACCCGGTGCTCTCGTCGCTCCGGTACTTCCGCGACGAGTTCGTAGAGCACATCGTGGAGAAGCGCTGCCGGGCTGTCGTCTGCCGCGATCTGGTCCAGTACCGCATCATCCCCGGCAGCTGCACCGGCTGCCAGCGCTGTGTGCAGGTGTGCCCCACGGGGGCCATCACCGGCCCGCGCGCCGAGGCCCACAACCTGGACCCCGAGAAGTGCATCAAGTGCCGGTCGTGCTACGAGGTCTGTCGCTTCGACGCCATCGCGGGCGACGCCATCGTGATCGAGTCGCGAGGCGAGCATGCCCACTGAACCGCTGCCGCGTGCGGATGCTCGCCCACTGAAGGTGCAGATCGACGGTCACGCCGTCTCGGTCCCGGACGGCACGAGCGTGTTGGGCGCGGCGGAGCTCGCTGGCGTGCACATCCCTTCGCTGTGCTGGCACAAGGAGCTCTCCGGGTTCGGCGGCTGCCGCTTGTGCATGGTCGAGATCGCCGGCATGCGCGGCTACCCTCTCGCCTGCAGCACGCCGGCGCAGCAGGACATGAAGGTGACCACCGAGAGCGTCGTGCTGAAGGAGATGCGCCGCGAGATCCTGCAGCTCATCCTCTCCGAGCACCCTTCCAGCTGTCTGTTCTGCGACGAGGACGACGAGTGCCGGCGCAATCAGATGACGATCCGCAAGGCGGGCGTCTCCACGGGCTGTCGCAGCTGTCCCAACGACGGCGACTGTGAATTGCAGCAGGTCGTGGAGCGGGTCGGGGTCACCGACGTCGGCCACCCGATCACTTACCGCGGCCTGGAGGCCGAGCACGACGACCCGTTCTACGACCGCGACTACAACCTGTGCATCCTCTGCGGGCGCTGCGTGCGCATGTGTACCGAGGTGCGTGGCACGTCCGTGCTCGCCTTCAAGTACCGCGGCCGCAAGGCGCTCATCGGGCCGGCTTTCGGCACCTCGCACGTGGAGGCGGGCTGCGAGTTCTGCGGCGCCTGCGTCTCGGTGTGCCCGACGGGCGCGCTCGCCGACAAGGTCTCCAAGTGGGACGGCAAGGCCGATGGGCTTGTCACTTCCACGTGTCCGTTCTGCTCCCTGGGATGCCGGCTGGAGCTGGCCCACAAGGGTGGCGTCCTCTCTTGGGCGCGCGGCGCCCACGACGTCGAGATCAACGACGGCCAGCTCTGCGTGCGCGGCCGGTTCTGCCTGCCCGAGACGACCCACCACTACGAGCGCGCGCGCAAGCCGATGGTGCGCCGCGGAGCCTACTTCCGCGTCGCCGACTGGGACGAGGCGCTGGGCGAGGTGGCCGCGCGGCTGAAGGAGGTCGCTGCCGGCGAGTTCCTGATGCTCGTCTCCAGCGACCTCAGCAACGAAGGCCTTTTCGCCGCTCAGCGTCTGGTGCGCTCCGGTCTGGGCTCGCAGGGGATCGACTGCGGTGGCCGGCCCTACCTGTCGGGCGGCCCGGCCACCTGGTCGAGGCTCTTCTCGCTGCCGATCTCCATGAAGGCGCTGGGCGAGGCCGAGACAGTGGTCGTGGCCGGCCTCGACTCGCGCTTCTCCTTCTCGGTCGCCGGCGTGCAGATACGGCGCGCGATGCGCCGCGGCGCCAAGCTTGTGGCGGTGGACGCCCGCGAGTCCAACTTGGCGCAGGCGGCCGACGAGTGGGTGCGCGCGCAGCCCGGTGAGGAGGCGCGCGCCCTCGTCAGCGTGTTGCGGGGGATCGAGCACGCGGGCACGCTGGCGGTGGTCGTCGGGCCGCGGGTCTTCGACTCCATGGGCGCCGGCGAGCTCGTAGCGGAGCTGGAGGCCGTGGGCAGCCGCCAGGGAACGACCATCCTGCCGCTCGTGCACGGCGCCAACATCCGCGGCGCGTTGGAGCTCGGTGCGCTGAGCGGCGTGCTGCCAGGTCCGCGGGCGGCGGCCGTGGGCGACGCTCTCACGCTGGCGAGCCTGCGGGCCGGCCGCCGGCCCAAGGTGCTGTACCTCGTGGGCGAAGCGCCCTTCCCCGTGCGGCCCGACTGCGATTTCCTCATCGCCCAAGACCTGTATCTGCCGCCGTTCGACGTGGACGTGTTCCTGCCGGCNNCTGGCCCGTGTCGAGGACCTGCCCGCCGGCGCCGTGCATGGGTTTGCCCTGCCGGACTGGAAGATCTTCGCGGATCTTGCCGGTCGGCTGGATCACGCCGACCTCCAGTACGCGGACGGTGTCGCCGTGCGTGCGGCGATCCGCGCCGCGGTGCCGGGCTTCCCGGCCGAGGGTGACCGATCGCCGCGGCGCATGAAGCCGATGGCTGCGGCCCGAGGCAAAGGCCGTGTCGCCGGCAAGGCCGCCGCAACCGCCGGTGAGACGGCGGCCGAGAGCCCAGAAGGCAAGGGTCGCTTCCTCCTCGTCCCCGAGCATGCGGGGTTCCGCCATCGCGGCATCGACTTGCCTCGCGTCGTCGAAGGGCTGGCGGAGCTCCATCTGGAGGAAGGGTTGCGCATGAACGCCGACGACATGGCGCGCCTGGGCGTGGAGCCGGGCGGCGCCGTGACGATCAACGTGGACGGCGCGCGCCACGACGACGGCGCGGCAGGCAGCGTTCGCCTTGTGCTGGCCGCGCGCCCCGACCCGGACTGCCCGCGCGGCGCCGTCTACGCTTCGGGGCTGGAGCTGTGGGGCGGGCCGACGCGGCCCGTGCGCATATGCGTGTCGGCCGGCGACCGGTCGCGCTCTGCGCGCCCGCCGCGCGTCGCTGTGGCCGGCGCCGCTCGCTCGCGAGCACGGGGAGGCGAACATGTTCAAGGTCGTTGAACGCAGCATGATCGTCCCCAACGTGCACCTGCTCACCATCGAGGCGTCTGAGGTGGCCCAGGCTGCCCGGCCGGGCAACTTCATCATCCTGCGCCCGGACGAGCAGGGCGAGCGCATCCCTCTGACCATCGCCGACTGGGACGTGAGCGCCGGCACCGTCACTTCGCTGTTCGTCCAGGTCGGCGCTTCCACGGCCAAGCTCGCCCGCCTGAAGGCCGGCGACACGATCCCCACGTTCGCCGGCCCCCTCGGCAACGAGACCGAGATCGCCAAGTTCGGCACGGTCGTGCTGGTCGGCGGATGCTATGGGATCGGCGCCATCTATCCGATCGCCCGCGCCCTGAAGGCGGCGGGCAACCGCGTGTTCGCTCTCATCGAGGCGCGCAGCTCCTTCGCGCTCTATTGGGAGGATCGCCTGAAGACGGTGTGCGAACGCGTGCTCGTGATCTCCCGCGACGGGAGCCGCGGCTACAAGGGCCACGTCACTCGCCTGGCCGAGATCCTGGCCACCGAGAAGATCAAGCCGGACCGCCTCATCGCCTACGGCTGCACGTACCAGATGATGGAGGTCTCGCGGCAGACGAAGCCTCTGGGCATCAAGACCATCGTCAGCATGAACCCCATCATGATCGACGGCACCGGCATGTGCGGCGTGTGCCGTTTGACCGTGGCGGGGGAGACCAAGTTCGCCTGCGTGGACGGACCCGAGTTCGACGGCCACGAGGTGGACTGGGAGGAGTTCCTCGCCCGCCGCGAGAGCTACAACGCCGAAGAAGTCGAGCCCCTCCATCGCAGCGGCAGCTGCTCCCACTTCTAGGAGGGAGGTGACCACGTGAGCCCACTCGATCTCGTCAAACGGCCGATGCCCAAACAGGAGCCGTTCGAGCGCGTGCGCAACTTCGACGAGGTGGCCTTGGGCTACTCGGTCGAGCTGGCACGCGAAGAGGCGGGGCGCTGCCTGGACTGCAAGAAGCCGGGCTGCGTGGGCGGCTGCCCCGTGGGCATCGACATCCCCGGCTTCATCCATTGCATCACCGAGGGCGACTTCGCCGGCGGCATCCGCGCGATCAAGCAGACCAACGCGCTGCCGGCCGTCTGCGGACGCGTCTGCCCGCAGGAGGAGCAGTGCGAGATGCAGTGCATCCTGAGGAAGAAGGGCGAATCGGTGGCCATCGGTCGCCTGGAGCGCTTCCTGGCAGACTGGGAGGCGGCGCAGGAGACTACGGAGGCGCCGCCTCTGCCTCCTCTCAACGGCCGTAGCATCGCGATCGTCGGCTCGGGGCCGGCGGGCATCACCGTCGCCGCCGATCTCGCTCTGCGCGGCTACAAGATCACCATGTTCGAGGCGTTGCACGAGGCGGGCGGGGTGCTCACCTACGGCATCCCCGAGTTCCGTCTGCCCAAGGCGATCGTACGCCGTGAGGTCCAGTACGTGCGCAGCCTGGGTGTGGACCTGCGCCTCGACTTCGTGGTGGGCAAGACACGCACCATGGACGCCTTGCTGGAGAGCTTCGACGCCGTCTTTGTGGGCGCCGGAGCTGGGCTGCCGTGGTTCATGGACATCCCCGGCGAGAACCTCAACGGCGTCTATTCGGCCAACGAGTATCTGACGCGCTGCAACCTCATGCGCGGCTTCCGCTTCCCGGCCTTCGACACGCCCCTGAAGCGCTCAGCCAGGGTGGCCGTGTTCGGCGGCGGCAACGTGGCCATGGACTCGGCGCGCACGGCCCTACGCCTGGGCGCCGACGAGGTGCACATCGTCTACCGCCGCAGCCACGACGAGCTGCCGGCGCGCGCCGAGGAAGTCGAGAACGCCGAGGAGGAGGGCGTCATGTTCGACTTCCTCACCCTGCCCGTGCGCCTCATTGGCAACGAGCGCGGCTGGCTCACCGAGATCGAGTGCCGGCGCATGGAGCTCGGCGAGCCCGACGCCTCCGGCCGGCGCCGGCCCATCGAGGTCGCCGGCTCCGAGTTCATGATGCGCATGGACGCTTCCGTGTGCGCCATCGGCAACAGCCCGAACCCGCTGATACCGATGACGACGCCGGGCCTCGAGGTGGGCAAGCGCGGCAACATCGTCGCCGACGAGGAGACCGGCCTCACCTCGCGCCGGCGCGTCTGGGCCGGCGGCGACGTGGTCACCGGCGCCGCCACCGTGATCAGCGCCATGGGCGCCGGCCGTCGGGCGGCACAGTCGATCCACGAGGCGCTTTCCGGCGCCAAGTAGGGCGCCAGGCACGTCCGGCGCTCGGCGCTGAGCTCCGGTCGTCGCGCTGCGCTCTGTCTCCCGGCTAGAAACGCATGAACAGCCGGAAGTCGGCCAGCCTGCTTTGCGTGTTGCCGGCCAAGTCAGTGGCCGTGACCCGCCAGCGGCAGAAGAGCAGCGAGAGATTGAACTGCAGAGGGCAGGTGTGCAGCACCCCGGTCGGGCACTCGCCCAGAGAGGTCGACTTGACGACCTTGCCTCTCCAGTTCAGTGCCTCGAGAGTCACCATCGCGGTCGGACTCAGGTTGTCGTCGATACGGTAGGTGAGGCCGAAGCGACTGGTGTGGTTGCCCCACCCTGCGTGAGCCCGGTGACGCAGGAAGCCCAGGTAAGCGACGCTGATCACTGGCTTGGTCGTCTCGATCTTGACCGTGACGCTCCTAGCTGGCTCGATGTTGCCGCTGAAGTCGGTGGAATAGTAGCTCACCGTGTGCGTGCCGTCGTAGGAGTGATCAGCCGGCGCCGGGATGGTGGAGGTTGTTCCCTCGACCCAGGGACCGCCGTCGATCTGGTAGCAGGTGGCCACGACGCCGGAGCCACCAGGGTTGTCGGTGGCTGAGAGGGTCAACACTACCGGCGCGTTGTGCCAGAGATCGTCGGCGCCGCCGATCGTGGTCGTGGGAGGTATCCGGTCCGGCCGACCACCGGTGCGGGTGGCGAGGATGACGCCGTCGCTGCCCACCGCCCACCCGTGGCTGGCGTCGGGGAAGGAGACGGCGGTAAGGTACGCCGTCGTGCCCGAACTCTGCTTCGTCCAGGTGGCTCCGCCGTCGCTGGTTGCCGAGATGGTACCGTTCTGGTCTGCCGCCCAGCCGTGGCTCGCGTCGAGGAACAAAAGGGCCTTCCCGCCGTATGTGTTCAGCCGGGTCCAATGGGCGCCGCCGTCACTGGTCGCCAGGAAGGCTATGCCAGTCCACGCCCAGCCGTGGCTGGTGTCGGGGAAGGTGACGGAGGCCGGTCCGGGCCACGGCTCTGCCTCGCCCACCGGTTCCTCGTTGTACGGCCACTGGTCCAGGTACTGCTGCGCCCACGTGGCGCCGCCATCGGCGGTAGCCAAGATGACTGCCGAATACCTCCAATCGACGGAGTCCCCGCTACTCATGTCGATAGTGATGCTCTCGACCCAGCCGTGGCGAGCGTCAGGGAAGCTGACGGCCGAAAAGGATGGCCATGTGCGCGAACTCTGTGCCGTCCAGGTTGCGCCGCCGTCCGATGTGGCGACGATGACGCCTCGACCCTCCGTACCGGATTGGTCGTCTCCGCCGACCGCCCACCCATGGGTTGCGTCGGTGAACGTGACTGCCTGGAGAGACTCCCCCACACCCGATCTCTGCAGCGTCCACGTGGCACCGCCGTCAACGGTCGCCATGATGACCGACCTCAACACTCCCGTGTGAGCCGCATCGTATGAACTGCCAACCACCCAACCGTGGCTGGCGTCGGCGAAGCAGACGCCATGAAGATCGACCGTTGTTCCCGAATCCTGCGGCGTCCACGTGGCGCCGCCGTTCGAGGTGGCGACAATCGCGCCATGGTAGCCCACTGCCCACCCGTGGCTGGCATCGGGGAAGGAGACGGCGGTAAGAGGCGACGTGTTGCCCGAGCTCTGCGCCTTCCAGGCAGCGCCACCGTCTGAGGTGGCAAGCATCAGCCCGCTGTCCGGGTGGTTGGTGACGCCTGCCGCCCAGCCGTGGCTGGCATCGGGGAAGGAGACTGCCTGGAGATGCTCCCCCACGCCCGATCTCTGCAGCGTCCACGTGGCACCGCCGTCAACGGTCACCAAGATGACAGAGCCGTCCTTCGCCGTATGTGTATCGTACACACCGACACCGCCCACGGCCCAACCGTGGCTGGCGTCGGCGAAGCAGACGCCCCCAAGATCGAGCGCCGTTCCAGAATCCTGCGGCGTCCACGTGGCGCCGCCGTTCGAGGTGGTGACAATCGCGCCATGGTAGCCCACCGCGCAGCCGTGGCTGGCGTCAGGGAAGGAGACGTCCGAGAGACTTTCCGTCGTGCCCAAGCTCTGCACTTTCCAGGCAGCGCCACCGTCTGAGGTGGCCAGAATGTGGCCGCCGCCTGCCGGATCAGTGCCCACCACCCAACCGTGGCTGGCGTCAGGGAAGGAGACGGCTGAGAGCATCGTGTTGTTACCCGCATACTGTGTGCTCCAGTGAGCACCGCCATCCGAGGTGGCCAGGATCGTGCCCACGACCGTCGTGTCGGTGCTCTCGTCGCTTGGGTAGTGCCATCCCACTGCCCAGCCGTGGCTGTTGTCGGGGAAGCAGACCGAACTGAGATGGTCCGCTGTTCCGGAGCTTTCCCTTGCCCAAGTGACGCCGCCGTCGCTCGTGACGAGAATGAGGGCCGTGTTGGCCGTCTGGTCGGAACCGACCGCCCAGCCGTGACTGGCGTCAGGAAAGCAGACGGACTCCAACTGCTCGCCCGACGCTCCTGAGTACTGCTCTGTCCAGGTGACGCCACCGTCGCCCGTGACCGAGATGATGCTGCCGCCCACTGCCCAGCCGTGAGACGCGTCAACGAAGGTGACGTCGGTGACATCTCCCTGGTCCAGAAGCTGCTGCTGCAAGACCCAACCGCCATCGCCCTCGGAGACAGACGAGGTCGCCACTGCAGGCCGCAGCAGTGCTACCGACGTGACGAGCGCAAGGACAGATGCGAGCACGAACAGAGTGACACGGAAGCGCCCCATGACATGCCCTCCTACCTGGGATCGAATAGGGTCGGTCAAGCTCAATCATACTAGCACAGGAAACACTGTGCTGAAGCGGCTGGTGGCTCGCTGACCTCGGCGCTAGAAAAGCATGAACAGCCTGAAGTCGGCCAGCCTGCTTTGCGTGTTGCCGGCCAGGTCGGTGGCCGTGACTCGCCAGCGGCAGAACAAGAGCGAGAGCTTGCAGGGCAGACTGCAGGTCTGCAGCACGCCTATGGGCCACCATTTGGTCGGCGCCCGGGAATCCGGCTGAGACCAGCCCCGGGGGCAGCTCGTCGCTTCGCCGCTGTCGTCCCTCGTGACGACGGTTTCTCGGCGCGACGCTCAGGGGCAGTCTAGCTTCGCAAGCTGGTCGACGGGTGCCTCCCAGCCTTGCCACCACGCCTATGCAGCCTCAAGAGTCGATGCCTCGCGGCCGACATACTTCCTGGAAGTCAGACTCCGAGGAGGGACCAGTATGCGACGATGGGCAAGAGGTCTGAGCATCCTGCTGGCGGTCGCGCTGGTGGCGCTGGCATCGGCCGGGAGCGCGCTGGCCAGGAGCGGCCCGAAGCTGCAGCTGAAGGCGGCATGCTCAACCTGCCAGGTGGGCGACAGTGTGCGGCTCACCGTGTGCGTGAAGAGCGGCGGCTCCCCCTATGAGGTGCGGATCTACGGGAACGTCGGCGACGGATGGTGTCAGGCTACGACGGCCACTCTCGTCTCGCATGGCAAGTACACCGCCTATGTACAGGCCACACAGTCTGGCCAGATGCAGCTGAAGGCCGAGAGCGTGAACAGCTGCGGCCACGTCACTTCCTGCAGCAACGTCGTGCGCGTCAAGGTCACGGGCAGCTGAATGCGTCCGACCGCCACTGAGCAAGCGGTCCCGTTCCCAGCGAGGATCCTGAGTCGATGACCGGGGACCGGTCGGGGGGCTGAGATGCGTATAGCTTCCCTCAGCCTGCGCCGCAAGTTCACTTTCGCGTTCCTCTGTAGCGCCCTCCCGGCGCTTCTCGTCTTCTGTGCCTTCAGCTACTTCAAGACGTCCGCTGGATTACGCGGCATCGAGAACCGCCAGCTGGTGAGTTCCACGGCCGCGGTCCAGAGTGGCATCGCCCAGCACCTGACAAGCAGCGTGTCCTCTCACGCTGCCTCTCAAAGTCTTGCCGATGCGGTCGCTCATGGCGACAGAGCACGGGCGACGGAGTCACTCGAGAACATCATCCAGACGCTGAACCTTGTGCAGGCACAAGTGCTCGGCGCCGACGGGCGCCTGCTTGCGCGAGTCAGTATGCTGCCGTCGCCGCGGCCACTCGGCACCGGCCAGTCCGGCTTCGGTTTCCAGACGTATCTCGGCAAGCCCTGGGTGGTGGCGTCCATGCCTATCCGTGCCGACGGGCGCAGGGGCAAGGTCGTGGGCAGGCTCGTGGTCGCCGACCAGATCGACGACGCCGTGCTGCAGGCTGTGGCGGAGCAGTCTGGCGCACCGGCCAGCATCTACGTGGGCGGACTGCTGGCGGCGTCGTCCCTGCAGCAGACTCAGCGCCCCCTGAAGCCGCTGGCGCCCGTCGGAGCGCACTACAGCGCCGCGGGCTGGACGACGTCGTATACGGCGCTGAGCAGCGCCGGCGGGCACGCTGTCGCCGTGCTCTCCGTGGGCGTGCCCGACGGTGGTTTCACCGCTATCCGCTCCTCCGTGCGCGGCACAGCTGCGCTGGCTCTCGTCTTGGCCCTGGCGGCCGCCATGCTGGCCGCTCTTCTCAGTGCGCATACCGTAGTGCGACCGCTCAAGAGGCTCAGCCGCGCCGCCCAGGCGATCACCGACGGCAACATGAGGCAGCACGTGGAAGTCAAAGGCCACGACGAGATCGCGGTCATGGCCAGGGCGTTCAATGGCATGTCGGAGCGCATCGCCCAGACCGTCGATGGGCTTTCCGGTCAGATCCAGGACCTTTCTCGCGGGCTGGCAGACCTGTCTCTCGTGGGCGAGACCCTGGCGCAGACTCGCGACGTCAAAGCCGAGTTGTTTGCCGTCGCAGATCGCGTCCGGGAGATGACGCACAGCAACTTCTGCGGCATCCACCTGCTCGATGGCGAAGCCATGCAAGCGGGCATCTATGCCGGCGTCGTCAACGGCTCGATGCTGGCGGTGGAAGAGCTTGCCCTGTGGGTGACCAGTGCTGATCAGGCGGTCACTACGTCCAGCCTGGCTCGGGACGAACGCATCTCCGAGCAGGGCAGACGCGCGGCGGTCGGCATCTCCAAGGCCTCGGTGGTGCCCGTCGTCCACCAGGGGCGGCCGGTGGGAGCCATCAGTGTAGGTTCGTCGGGTGACCGCGAGTACGCGCGCGACACCGCTGCCGTGCTCGCTACGGTGGCCAGCCAGGTGGCGACCGCGTTGCGCCACGCCGAGACGTTCAACGAGCTCGAGCGCAGCTACTTGCAGACGGTCACGGCCTTGGCGGCTGCGCTGGAAGCAAAGGACAAGTACACGGCCGACCATGCCGGCTCCATCGCCAAGATGGCGCTGGCGCTCGGCGGTCACATCGGGCTCTCTGACCAGGACCTGCGCCAGCTTCGCTATGCAGCCCTGCTGCACGACGTTGGCAAGATCGGCATCTCGCGGCAGATCCTCGAGAAGCCGGGCAAGCTGACCGAGGCGGAGTTCGCCGTCGTCGCCCGGCACACGCTGATCGGCGAACGCATACTCTCGCGCATCGACTACCTGCGCTCGCTCGCTCCGGTGATCAGGGCGGCGCACGAGCGCTGGGACGGTCACGGCTATCCCGACGGCCTTGCCGGCGAGGCCATCCCGCTCGAGTCGCGCATCATCTTCGTCTGCGACGCCTTCCACGCGATGACGTCTGACCGGCCCTATCGCTCCCGCTTGACGGAGGAGGCTGCCGTGAAGGAGCTGCGCGACAATGCCGGGACGCAGTTCGACCCGTCCGTCGTGGCTGCTTTCGTGGCGGCCTGGCCCGTGGGCGAGACCGCGCTCCAAGAAGCGAGCACCTCGGCACAAGCGGCGCGCTAGTCGTACTGCTCGCCGCTCCCCGCGGCGCACACCTCGTTGGACGCGCACCTGACTCGCAAGCCGGTCTCGCTTGCTCGTCTCTCGGGAGAAGACTGGAGCCGACGCGGGGAATCGAACCCCGGACCCCATCATTACGAGTGATGTGCTCTGCCAGCTGAGCTACGTCGGCCCGTGGGGTGCGCAAGGATTCTAGGGCAAAGCCCGTGCATCCGCAAAGGCGCCGCGGCCGTCGCTGCGCCCGAACGCTGCGGCCCTCGCTCGCGTCTGCCGCAAGCGTCGCCTTCCCCAGCCGCAGCACGCCAGCCACTCCTCACTCGACCGACTCGCTGGTAGAATCGCGCGGTCGTCACCGGCCGGTCGGCCGTCGATCTGGGAGCCCGGGAGGGCACATGCCGACATCCACACAGTCTTCGGCCAAGGGCACCCGTTCGTGGCGCTTCCGCCTCAACCTGGGCGCCGCCGCAGTAGCCGTCTTGGCGGCGGCGCTGATCGGCGCCTTCGGCACCTCGTCGCCGGCGACGGCGCACCCCAGCGACGGGCAGCCGTGCTGGTGTCACAAGCCGCAGGAGACGTCTAAGCTGAGCCTCATCGTGAGCACGTCCAAGGCCCAGCCCGGCAAGAAGGTGACGGTCACGGGCAAGGTCAGCACCGGTACGGCCGGCCTGAAGGCGACCATCCAGAAGGCGGCCGGCTCCTCCGCGTGGGCCGCCTGGAAGACCCTCAAGCTGAGCGCCGCCAAGACGGTCACGGCTACATGGACGGCGCCCGCGGCCAAGGGGACCACTCGCTTCCGCCTCAAGTACCTGGGCGACAAGACACACAAGGGAGGCGTGTCGGCCGCCAAGACGGTGACCGTCAAGTAGCGGCAGCCGCGGCTTGCGGCGCGCCCGGCGTCTCCCGCCTCCAAAACGCGAGTCGCGGGTCTCCTTTTTGTACAACCTGGCTCGGGTGTCTCGTCGCTGAAGGTGCTACGTTTCCAGGGTGGGGCAACCCCATCTGTAGCGTGCTTCGGAAACTGGAGTATTTTTGTTCGTTTTGGTACACTTTTCGCAGCCCGTGAGAAATAATGGGCGCCGGCGGCACACGACTGGGTGCCAGCCCAGAGCGGTCGAGCCCAAGGCAGTTGAAAGCAGGTAGGTCCTAAGAGCGGCACAAAGTCCATCTCGGTCGAAGAACACGGCGCGCGAGAGGACTCCGCAGGCTGGGCGGATCAGGTGACGGACTGGAGAGGAGAATGACGGAGCTAGCAACCACGGCGCAAGCCAAAGAGCTGCACGCGCGGTTCTACCACGACGTCATGAGCATGCCCGGGGGTGAGAAGATCCGCATCTGCCAGCAGTGTGGCACGTGCACCGGTTCGTGCCCCACGAGCTATCTCATGGACTACGGGCCGCGCGAGGTCATCGCCGCCTTCCGTGCCGGCATGATCGACAGGGTGGTCAAGAGCAACACCATCTGGCTGTGCACGTCGTGCTACTACTGCACGGTGCGCTGCCCGGCGGGTATCAAGATCACCGACCTCATGTACGAGCTCAAGCGGCTCGCCATCAAGTACGACCTCCTACCCGAGGACAGCAAGAACCCCGCCCTGACCAAGTACTTTGTGAACAGCGTGCACAAGCACGGGCGCAACCACGAAGTGGAGCTCATGGGCAAGTTCATGCTCACCAAGGACCCGGGCCTGGCCTTCAAGTTCGCCGGCCTCGGCATGAAGTTGTTCATGGCCGGCCGCTTGCCGCCGCTGGCCAAGAACATCAAGGGGCGCGACGAGCTCACCAAGATGGCCGCCTACCTGGAGGCTGAGGAGGCGAAGGCCCAATGAGGTATCTCTACTACCCCGGCTGCTCGGCCGAGGCCACCGGCAAGGCCTACGACATCTCCACACGGGCGATGATGGCCAAGCTCGACGTGGAGCTCGCCGAACTCGACGACTGGAACTGCTGCGGCGCCACCAGCTACTTCTCGGTGCGCGAGCTGGAGTCGTTCGCCATCGCCGCTCGCAACCTGGCCATCGCGCAGCAGATGGGCGAAGACGAGCTGTGCGTCATCTGCAACGCCTGCTACACCACGCTGGCCAAGACCAACCGCTACATGGCCGACGACCCGGAGGTCTTCAAGGCCGTCCAGGGCGCTCTCGGCGCCGTGGGTCGCACCTACGACGGCAAGGTCAAGGTCCGGCACGTCATGGACATCCTGGTCAACGACATCGGCCTCGAGGCGGTCGCCGAGAAGGTCACGCGGCGCCTAACGGGCATCAAGGTGGCGCCCTACTACGGCTGTCAGTTCTCGCGGCCCATGGGCACCTTCGACGACCCCGAGTTCCCCACCACCATGGACCGGTTCTTCGCGACCCTGGGTGCCGACGTCATCGACTACCCGAGCAAGGTCAAGTGCTGCGGCGGCATGATGATGCTCACTAAGGCTGAAGGTGCGCTGCACATGTGCCACGAGCTTCTCAAGACCGCCCAGGACGGCGGCGCCGACGTGATCGTCGCCGCCTGCCCGCTGTGCGAGATGAACCTTGAGGCCTACCAGCCCAAGGTCAACAAGATGTACGGGACCAACTTCAACATCCCGGTGATGTACTTCACCCAGCTGGCCGGCCTGGCGCTCGGCGTCGAGCCCAACAAGCTTGCGATCGACAAGCAGGTCGTCTCCTGCGACCGCGTCATCGCGGCCATCCCGGCGTGAGCGGCGAGGAGGAGGCGAAGATCATGGCTGAAGAGAAGATCGCCGTCTACATCTGTCACTGCGGCACCAACATCGCCGGCAAGGTCGACGTGGAAGAGGTCACCCGGTGGGCGGCCGAGCAACCCAACGTCGTCGTGGCGCGCGAGTACAAGTACATGTGCTCCGACCCTGGTCAGGAGCTCATCCAGAAGGACATCAAGGAGAACGGCGTCAACCGCGTCGTGGTGGCCGCCTGTTCGCCCACCATGCACGAGCCCACGTTCCGTAAGGCGGCCGCCGACGCCGGTCTCAACCCGTTCCTGGTGCAGATGGCCAACATCCGCGAGCACTGCTCGTGGGTGACCGTCGACCCCGACGAAGCGACCGCCAAGACCAAGCGCATCCTCAGCGCGCAGATCCACCGCCTGCCGTTCAACCAGGCCTTGGAGCCCATCGAGGTCAACGTCAACCCGGACGTGCTCGTCGTTGGCGGTGGCATCGCCGGCATCGAGGCCGCCCTCAAGCTGGCCGACGCCGGCAAGAAGGTCTTCCTGGTCGAGAAGGACCCGTCTATAGGCGGCCACATGGCCATGTTCGACAAGACCTTCCCGACCCTCGACTGCTCTGCTTGCATCCTCACGCCGAAGATGTCGGCCCTCGGCAAGCATCCCAACGTCACTCTGCTGGCCTACTCCGAGGTCGACGAGGTCTCGGGCTACGTCGGCAACTTCAAGGTCAAGGTGCGCAGGAAGGCGCGCTACGTGGACACCGTCAAGTGCACCGGCTGTGCCGCCTGCACCGAGGTGTGTGTGGTGCGCAAGGTCAAGAGCGAGTTCGACGTGGGCCTCGGGTTTCGCAGCGCCATCTACATCCCGTTCCCGCAGGCCGTGCCGCTGCGCGCCACCATCGACGCCACCAAGTGCCTCACGCTCTCCAAGGGTAAGTGCGCCAAGCAGCCCTGTGTGCCGGCGTGCGGGCCGGAGGCCATCGACTTCACCCAGCAGGACGAGTTCATCGATCTCGACGTGGGCGCCATCATCATGGCCACCGGCTTCGAGCTGTGGAACCCCGAGCAGGATCAGCGCTACGGCTACGGCCGTCTCGAGAACGTGATCTCGAGCCTCGAGTTCGAGCGCCTCTCCAACGCCTCGGGCCCCACCGGCGGCCACATCGTCTGCAAGAACGGCGAGGCTCCCAAGTCGGTCGCCATCCTGCAC
>PMKX01000010.1 GCA_003158705.1 Actinomycetota bacterium | reverse complement strand
ACCGACGGCAGCGCGCCCTCCATGCCGGCGGCCACTACCAAAGCCCCGGCGCCGGCGGCCATGATGCGCTCCAGCGGCGGACCGAGGCGATGGACGCCGGCGACGCCCACGTCGTAGGCGGTCTCGACGGCCACGCCCATCTCGCGGCAGACGGCGGCCGCTTCCTCGGCCACCGGCACGTCGCTGGTGCCGGCGGCCATGACGCCGACCACGCCGCGCTGCGGCGGCGGCTCGTAGTCACCGCGCCGCACGACGAGTACGCTCGAGCGAGGGTCGTACTCTGCCGCCACACCAGCCGCGCTGACGGCCGCCGCCTGGTCGGCGGACATGCGACTGCAGAGCACGCTCGTCCCGTGCTTGAGGAAGCTCTGCACGATCGCCACCACCTGCTCAGTCGACTTCCCTTGACCGAGCACGACCTCCGGTACGCCCTTGCGCTGAGCGCGGCCAAGGTCGAGACAGGCGAAGTCGCCCACGGCCGCCAAGCCCATCGTCCGCAGGCGCTCGCTGGCGTCGTCCACCGAGATGCGCCCAGCGGCGACGTCGGCAAGAAGCCGTCTCACTGAGTCCTCCATGCTTGCCCGTTTAGGCGTCGTCAGCCATTATCCTTCCCCGCCGACACCGCCGAACGAGGAGCCATCAGGTACAATCTCCGCATTCGAGCGGAGGACGGGAGACTATGGCCCACGTACAGCCCCTGAGGGGTGTTCGCTACGACACGGCTCGCCTGACGCTCGCCGACGTAGTCAGCCCGCCCTACGACGTGGTCTCGCCGGCCGAGGCTCAGGCGTACCGGCGCCGCAGCCCCTACAACGCCGTGCACATCGACATGCCCCTGTCGGAAGGCGGCGACCCCGCGGACTGCTACGCGCACGCGGCCAGCCTGTTCGCGCAGTGGCAGCACGACGGCGTGCTCGTGCGCGACAAGGAGCCGGCGTTCTACCTGCTGGATGAGACGTACCACGGCCCGGACGGCTACGAGCGCAGCCGGCGCGGGTTCATCGGCCGCCTGCGTCTCGAAGACCGCGACGCCGGCGTCGTGCTGCCGCACGAGAAGACCAATACCGCGCCCAAAGCCGACCGGCTCAGCCTGCTGCGGGCCGCGCACGCCAACTTCAGCCCCATCTTCATGGTCTACCCGGACGACCGCGGCGAGATCGGGGCGGCGCTGGCGGCCGCCGAGACCGCCGCCAACGACGCCGTCGCGGTCACCGACGACAACGGTACACGGCACCGTCTCACGCCCGTGCGCGGCGCCCCCGCCCAGCGTATCGCCGCCCTGCTGGAGGCGGAGAAGCTCTTCATAGCCGACGGTCATCACCGCTACGAGACCGCCCTGGCCTACCGCGACGAGCGCCGCGCCGCGGGCGACCACAGCGCCGATCACGTGCTGGTCTACCTCTGCAGCATGACCGACCCCGGGCTGACGATCTTTCCCACCCACCGTCTCCTCAAGGGGGTCGAGATCCCTCCCATGGAGAAGGTCATCGAGCGGCTGCGGCCTACCTTCGAGGTCTTTCCCGAGCGCGGCGCCGACAGCGGCGCCTGCCAGCTCATGGTCGACCATCTGCACAGCTTCGCCGACCACGGCAAGGTCTTCGGCCTCTACTTCCCCCGCGAGCAGTCCTGCGTGACGGTAGAACTGCGCGATCTGGCGGCGGTCGCCCACCTCGTCGACGAAGGCTTCTCCGAGGAGGCGACGCGGCTCTCGGTCACGGTGCTGCACTACTTGATCCTGCGCGACGGCCTGGGCCTGGACCCCGGCGCCATGGAGGGCAAGATCGACTACGTCACCAGCCCGGCGCAGGCGTTCCGCCTCCTGGGCCAGGGCGGGTACGTACTCGGCGCCTTCATCAACGCCACGCTGATGAGCGAAGTGAGGACCATCGCCGAGCGCCACGAGACGCTGCCGCAGAAGTCGACCTACTTCTATCCCAAGCCACCCACGGGACTCGTCTTCGCGCTCATGGACAACGAGTAGCCACCCTGTCACAGGTGGCGCTCATCTTCTTCTCGTCCCTGCTCATCGCCTACTCCGGGGCGATGATGCCGGGGCCCATGCTGGCCGTGGTCGTCACCGAGAGCCCCAAGCAGGGCTTCAAGGCCGGTCCGCTGGTCGTGCTCGGCCACGCCATGCTCGAGCTCGCTCTACTGGTCGCCTTGGTGATCGGCTTCGGCTCCCTGCTGGAGCGCGGCGGCGCCAGCCGCCGGCGCACCGTGGTCGGCGGCATCGTCTCGAGTCTCTCCAACCCTTACTGGACCATCTGGTGGGCGACCATCGGCATGGGCTTGCTCACCAAGGCTTACGCCATCGGCGTGGCCGGGTTGGTGGCCTTCTACGTGGGCCACATCCTCGGCGACCTCACTTGGTACTCGGCCGTCAGCGGCATCGTCGCCGCCGGGCGACGCTGGATCACGCCGCGGGTGTACCGGACGATGCTCATGGTGGCGGCCGCATTCCTGCTGGCCCTCGCCGGCTGGTTCCTCTACTCGGGCATCGTCTTCGTCGCCTAGCCGGCTTGCTCGGCCCGCCGGCGCAGCGCCGCGAGCTCACGCGCCACGTCGTCGGGCAGCGGCAGCGGCCGGTGAGCGGCGAGGATCTCCTCTACCCTGGCGCGCGCCTCGTCGAGCGTGGAAGGGCTGCCGGCGGCGCGCCAGGCGTCGAACGTGCCGTGCAGACCGAAGTCACTCATGCGCCACTCGCCGGCACGCACATTGGCGCGCGTGGCCGGGTGCGCGAGGAAGTTGCCGCCCGGCCCCACGCTCGCCAGCGCCTCTTCGAGCCACANNGCCAGCTGGCCGGGGCCGACGAGGATGTCCGGCCAGGCCAGGCTGGACAGCAAGATGCTGACAGCCTTCTCGTAGGCCGACTGGATGCAGGGCACGAAGTGGTCGGTGCCGCCGCCGGAGGCCTCCACCGGCAAACCATAGTGGCGCGCCATCTGCGTGCCGGCGGCGCTGAGCACGTAGTGCTCTACGGCGGCGCTGGCGTAGCGGCCGCTGCGCGGGTCCATGGTGGCGATCACCGGCGCGTAGATGAACGGCACGCCGGGCTCGGCGGCCTCCACCAGACAGAGCGTGCCCAGCGTCTCGCAGTTGGCCAGCAGCACGGTGGAGATAAGACTGCCGGGCGCCGTGGCCCCCATGAGCGGCATGGGCATCACCGCCACGGGCATGTCGAAGCCGCGCAGCGCCAGCCAGGTGTCGGTGCCGTGCTCCTCGATGATCAGCGGCGACGTGGGCGTGATGAGATAGGAGAACGGGTGGTCGCGACGCAGAGCGGCGCGGTCGCCGAACACGATCTCGAGCACCTCGCGCACGTAGGGCGCCAGCGCGGGATCGAGGTACGACTCCTGCACGTGCTTGGAGAAGGTGCCGAACACGTCCGTCAGATAGGCGACGACGCCCGCCGGCGTGCTCGCATCCACCTCGTAGTCGATCATCGACCAGTACAGGCCTACGTCGTCGAGAGAGTCGATGATGGTCGTCGCCTCGCGCCAGTCCTGAAAGGTGCCCGTGCGGCGCTCGCCTGTGTGGCGGTCGACCACGGTGGTGCCGCCGCCGTCCACAAGCAGTGTGAACTGGTCCTCGTTCATCTTCACCGACCAGCCAGGGCGCCGGCCGCCGAGCGCGAAGTGCTTGGGCGCCCGGCGCAGCGACTCCTCGACCAGCGCCGGCGGGAAGCGCACCATGCGCGTGGCCTCGTCCACCTGCGCCCCGGCCTCGGCCAGGATGCTTCGCCCCAGAGCCGTGTCGACGCGCATGCCCGTGGTCGCCAGCACGTGCAGGCTGCGCTCGTGCAGCTGGTCGAGCTCAGCGGGTGAGAGCACCTGCAGAACAGTCCTCATGTGTCCTCCTCGACGGCCTTGCCGGCCGCTGTCTAGACGATCTCGCCTGCCGTTGTGCCGCCGCTAGCGCAGCTCCGCGTCGGCGGCGGCCACGATGCGCGCCAGCTCGACCGCCTTGGCCGGCTCGAGCGGCTCGGGCTCGTAGGTGCGGTAGATCCAATCGGCCTTCTCGCGCGCCACCTCGATCGGGTCACGATAGTGGCCCGCGGAGTCAGGCTCATGAGTCACGCCGCGGACCAGAGCGTCGCGCATGTGTTTGCGGGTGTGCGCCTGGCCCAGGAAGTGCCCGCCGGGGCCGACGGCCTTGACCGTCTCCAGGGCCAGCGTCTCGTCATCGATCTCGGTGTCGAGCACGGCGTAGCGCGCCCGCTGGAGGATGTCGTGGCCGAGGATCAGGTGCTCGGGGTAGAAGAGCGTGTAGACGTTGACCAAGCCGATGCTGGGCATGAGGTCCCCGCCCTCGAGCGCCGCCAGCGGCAGATCCGATGCTTCTTCCATGCCTGCCTGCCACGTACCCGGCAGAGCTGAGTCGGTACCGCAACTGGCCGCCTCGCTGGGCACGCCCCAGGCGTGAGCCAGCTCGCTGGCCAGCGCGCGGCCGCGTCCATCCAGCGGGAAGCTCACCACCGCCCCGCTGCGCGGGTCCGCCGTGGTGGCCATGATCGAGTGCAGCACCGGCGCGCCGGGGTGAGCGAGCTGCAGGAGAACCGTGGCGCTGACGAGCTCGGCTGAGCCTTGTGCGTAGGCCCCCGCCTCGGTGGCCGGCGCGGTGGTGCCCAGCGTGGGCATAGTGACGAAGCACACCGGCACGCCGGCCTCGGCAAAGACCAGGGCGGCCTCGATGCCGTCGGTGTCTTGCAGCAAGGGGGAGATGGTACCGATGAGGTCGCTGAGAGGCGGCCGGCGACGCAGCTCGGCGGCACTGCCGGCGATGACGGTGGCCATCTCCACGGCGTAGCGCGCTTGGCGAGCACCCATGACCATGCCTTGCAGATGTTTGACGGTGTTGGTGAAGCCGGCTTCGAGCTCGTGCAGCTGCGCCGTCTGGCCATGGTCTGCGGCACTGACGGTGGGCCACCAGAAAGAAAGGCCGGGCAGGTAGTCGACCAGGCGTGTGATGGCTGCCAGGTCGGCCTTGGTGGACGGCCGCCGCTCGCGAGTCTCGAAGTCGATGACCTCCACGCCGCAGCCGTCGGTGGTGCAGTAGGTGTGTCGGCCGTCCAGAGGCAGCTCGCAGGA
>PMKX01000129.1 GCA_003158705.1 Actinomycetota bacterium | reverse complement strand
GCTCCGAAGCCGCGCCGCACACGCGGCACACGACCGTGTGGCCGTGGGTCTTGCCCGCCGCCACGAAAGCCTCACAATTGCTCGGGCCGTGCACGCGCTCGACCGCGCCTACGTCGGCGAGGATGTCCAGAGTCCGGTACACCGTGGTCAGACCCAAGCTCACCGACTCGGCACGGACGGCGTCGTGGAGCTGCTGAGCGGTGAACGAGCCGTCCGCGCGCCCGATAGCGTCAAGCACGGCCTGCCGTTGGCGCGTCATCCGCAGACCGCGCCGCACTAGCGACTCTGTGGCTCGCTGCTTGTCAAGCACGGCTCCTCCGCCTCCTAGGTGAAAACGATTTTCAGTATCACCTATGCTACGACGTGCACGGCCTGCGCGCAATGATTGACCGTGAGCCGCCCTGGGCGCGGGCAGAGTCGATGAGTTCGCTGGGCGTCCCCCGAACGCAGGCGCTGAGATGAGCCCGCTGAGCGCCGCCCGGCCGGCTACGCCCGAGGCGGCACCCCAGGCAGCACGCGCATGGGCCACACGGGCGCCGGCAGACGCGGCGGCGTCGGTTTGGCGGCCGGTGTCGAAGTGGCCGCGAGCAGCGTAGCGGCCAACAGCAAAGCCATGACCGCCGCCGCCACGACGCGCGGCCACAGCCTGACTGGCCGCGTCCCCGTCAGTAGCCTCCGTGTCTTCGGCTGGCGGCGGTCGAGGAACGGCAGCGCCACCAGGAGCGCGACGAGGACCGTGGGCACCAGGGCGGTGCCGACGGCCTCCAGGCTGCCCTTGAAGTACTTCAGAAGCTGGAAAAGCCAGAGGAAGTACCACTCCGGCCGCGGCACGTAGCCGGAGACGCTGGGACCGGCCACAGCCTGCAGCGGCGGCTTGGTGAGTGCCGCCAGCAAGACCAAGCCGACCAGCAACGCCACGGCGACCAGCGCCTCCAGAAAGGCGAAGTCGGGGAAGAAGCGTCGGCTGCTCCCGTTCTGCTCCACCGGCTTCGCCTCCGTCTCTGGACTCATCTCAGCTCTGTCTCCGGAGTCATCTCAGATCACCTCAGAGCGGCTTCGAGATGCCCTGCTTGCGGATCATGGCGAAGTGCGCCACGAGCCCCACGCCCACCAGCAGCGGCAGCACGAACACGTGCAAAGCGTAGAAGCGCAGCAGGGTCAGCGCGCCGAGCTCGTGCCCGCCCCTCAGCAGATCGGCCAGGTACGTCCCCACCACAGGCACCGAGCCGGCGATGTTGATGCCCACGTTGGTGGCCCAGTAGCCCTTCTGGTCCCAGGGGAGAAGGTAGCCGGTGAACCCGAGCGCCAGCACGGCCAGCAGCATCAGCACGCCCACGACCCAGCTTAGCTCGCGTGGCTTCCTGTAGGCGCCGTGTACGAAGACTCTGACCATGTGCAGGAACACCAAGACGATCATCGCGTAGGCGCTCCAGCGATGCAGATTGCGCACGAGCGACCCGAACGGCAGCGACGAGTCTATGTAGGCCACCGAGGCGCGCGCGTGATCGGGCGAGGGGACGTAGTAGAACGCCAGGACGATGCCGGTGACGACGAGCACGATGAACGTGAAGAACGTGAGCCCGCCGAAGCAGTGGAACCAGGTGACGCCCTCAGGCACTGGCCGGTCCAGCACGCGGCGGGCGACCCGGCGCAGCCCCAGCCGCTCTTCCAGCCAGCCTTGGCCTTGCTCAGGCGCAACGTCCTGCCGCTCCGGCGCCGCGTCCACTAGGACTCACCCTTGACCCGATACAGCCCGCCGGCGTAGAGCACGCCGTCCTGGACCTTCCACTCATAGCGGTCCAGCGGCCTCGGCGGCGGCCCAGCGACCACGTTGCCCTGCATGTTGAACACGCCGCCATGGCAGGGGCAGTAGAACTCGTTCGTCGACTGGTTCCAGCTCACCGGGCAGCCGAGGTGCGTACACCGAGCGTCGAACACGTCGAACTGGCCGTTGCCAAGATTGACGACGAACACCGCCGTCTGCTGCGCCTGCGGCGGCATGAAGGCGTCCGTGAGGGTGCGCGTGAAGGTCGTGGCCACGACCTGTCCCTGCAAGGCCAGGTCGGCCTGCCCGGCTTCGGGCGCGCCGATCTTGCCGATGGGGCTCCACGGACTCTTCGTGTGGCGGAACGCTGGGGCGATGATCGGCGGCAGCCCGAACGCTCCCAGCACGGCCGCGATGGCCGCCGTCACAGAGCCCAGGCCCCAGCGCAAGAAGCGCCGCCTGGTCATGATCTCTGCCGGAGCCCCGCTCGCGCGTGTGGCCTCGGCCGCCCCCGGAGCCTCGGTCGTCCCTGCGGCAGTCGTGCTCGATTCCCTATCGTGTGGTCCGATGAGCTACCTCACCCTGGCCGGTATCCGCGACGAGGCGCCTGACTGCCGCACAGCCTATCCTAGAAGCCTCGTGAGGTGGAGAGGGTGGAGGGTACCGCCGGCCAGCCCGGCCGGCTCGCGCAGGCGGCGAGAGGCTCCGCCTAGCGGCGCACACGCAGGCGGCCCAGGCACCGGCCTCGGCTCTAGCGACGCACGAACAGCCTGAAGCGAACCGGCGCGCTCTGCGAGTTGCCGGCCAAGTCGGTCGCCGTCACCCGCCAGCGACCGAACAGAAATGACAGATTGAGGGGCAGGCGGTAGGTCTGCTGCACGCCGGTCGGGCACTGGCCCAGAGAGATCGCCTTGACGACCTTGCCTCGCCAGTTCAGCGCCTCGAGCTTCACGGCTGCGGTTGGGCTGAGGTTGTCGTCGACGCGGTAGATGAGGCCGAAGTGGCTTGTGCAGTTGGCCCAGCCGGCAGGAGACGCCTGACGGACGAAGCCCAGGTAGGCACTGCTGATCACCGGCCTGGTCGTGTCGATCTCCACGGTGACACTCTTAGCTGCCTCGGCATTGCCGCTGAGGTCGGTGGAGTAGTAGCTCACCGTGTGCGGACCGTCGGCCGAGTGATCAGCGGGGGCAGCGATGGTGAGGCTCGCACCCTTCGCCCAGGGGCCGCCGTCGATCTGGTAGTAGGTGGCATCCACACCGGAGCCGCCGGCGTTGTCAGCGGCGGTGAGCGTCAAGCTGACGTCACTCCTGTACCAGAGTGAGGCGGCGCCGCTGGCCGTGGTCGTCGGCGGCGTGCGGTCAGGCCAGCCGCCATTGGTGGTGGCGAGGATGGTGCCTCCTGCGCCCACCGCCCAGCCGAGGCTGGCGCCGCGGCAGGACACCCCATGGAAGTCTGCCGTCGTGCCCGAGCTCTGTGTCAGCCAGTGAGCACCGCCATCCGAGGT
>PMKX01000200.1 GCA_003158705.1 Actinomycetota bacterium | reverse complement strand
CTTGTAGATGAGCAGGCCGCCGGGACAGTTCATGGGCTTGATCGCGTACGGGTTGCCGTCGATCTGGGTGAAGTACATGTTCTCCTTGTAGTTCTCCCAGTGGCCGGAGCGCTCCCACAGCTCACGGCGCAGGATCATGGGCGTGCGCAGCTCCTCGTAGCCGGCCTTGACGTGCTCGGCGCGCCAGAAGTCGATGATCGCGTTCCAGATACGCATGCCGTTGGGATGGAAGAACGGAAAACCGGGACCCTCCTCGTGGAAGCTGAAGAGATCGAGGTCGCGGCCGATGCGGCGGTGGTCGCGCTGGCGGGCCATCTCGAGCGCCTCGAGATACGCCGCCAGCTCCTCCTTCTTGGCCCACGCAGTGCCGTAGATGCGCGTGAGCATGGGGTTCTTCTCGTCGCCGCGCCAGTAGGCGCCGGCCAGACTGGTGAGTTTGAACGTGCCGACGCCAAGCTTGCCGGTGCTGGGCAGGTGCGGCCCGCGGCAGAGGTCAGTGAACTCGCCCTGGGTGTAGACGGAGATGGCGGGTGCGGCGGCGCCCTCGACCTTGGCCGCCGCCGCCAGGTCCTCGATAAGCTCGACCTTGAAAGCCTGGTCTGCCGCGCGGAACAGCTTAAGAGCATCGGCGCGCGACAGTTCCTTACGAGCCACCGCCTGGTTCTCGGAGACGATCTTGGCCATCTCCTTCTCGATGCGTGCCAGGTCGGCCTCGCCGATGGGCTCCGCGAACAGGAAGTCGTAGTAGAAGCCGTTCTCGATGGTCGGCCCGATGGCGTATTTCGTACCTGGGAACAGGCGCAAGACGGCCTGCGCCATCACGTGCGACGCCGAGTGACGCATGACATCCAGACCCTCGGGCGAAGAGGCCGTGACGAGAGCGAGGGCGTCGCCCTCAGCGAGGGCATGCGACGTGTCGACGAGGGTGCCGTTGACCTGGGCCGCGACAGCCGCCTTCGCCAGTCGCGGCCCGATCGCCAGCGCCGCGTCGGCAGCCGTAGCGCCTTCGGCGAGTTCCAGAGGGGAGCCATCGGGGAGTGTGACGTGCAGGGCCATGCGTCTCACCGGTCCTTTCTTCTCGCGCCCGCATACCGCGCGGGGGCTGTTGACCGGGAGAGTGTAGCAGACAGGGAGCTGGAGGTCGCTGGACCGTGCCAAACTGCTGCCAAGGTGCCACCGTCGCTGCCGCTCGCCGCAGGTCCGCACCAGGGCAGGTAGAGGCGGCCGTGGTAGCATCCCGGCCAGCCGGTGCGCCCCAGGATGGCGCACCCAGCCAAAGGACCGTCATGTTCGGAACCTCGTTCTTCAACACGTTCGTCGCCGCGTGGCTAGCGTTGGCCGCGGCGGTCGTCGCCACGCTGTGGTTCGTCACCGCGCCGTACGGCCGGCACTCGCGGCGCGGCTGGGGCCCCACGTTGCCGGCCTCACTCGCCTGGCGCGTGATGGAGGCGCCGGCGGCGCTGGTCTTCGCGGCCTTCTTCGTGGTCGGGCAGAACCACAGGGGCGCCGTCGCCTGGGTCTTCCTTCTCACGTGGGAGGCGCACTACGTGCACCGCGCCTTCGTGTATCCGTGGATGGCTCGGGAGGCCGACCGGCGCATGCCGGCCGGCATCATGTGCATGGCCCTGCTCTTCAACACGGTCAACACCAGCATCAACGGACACTGGCTGTTCGGGCTCTCCGCCGGGTATGCGACGAGCTGGCTGGCAGATCCGCGCTTCGTGGCCGGGTCGGTGCTGTTCGTCGCCGGCTTCGGCGTCAACCGCTGGTCGGACACAGTGCTGCGCGGACTGCGCACCACGCACGACGCACACTATGGCATCCCACAGGNNGGGCGGCCTGTACCGCTGGGTCTCCAGCCCCAACTACCTTGGCGAGATCGTCGAGTGGCTGGGCTGGGCGCTCGCTACGTGGTCCCTCCCCGGCCTCGCCTTCGCCGCCTGGACCGCAGCCAACTTGGTCCCGCGAGCGCGCGCCAACCAGCGCTGGTACCGGCAGACCTTCCCGGACTATCCGAAGGAGCGCAGGGCGCTGGTGCCGGGGGTGTGGTAAGAGCCTGCTTCCGTCGGTGGTAGGAGCCTGCTTCCGTCGGTGGTCGGACCCCCCTCCCCCTTTGCTGCCTGGGCCATACGGGAGTATGCTCGGCTGCAAGCCATCGGCCCAACGAGAGGGAGGGAAGTGATGGGCGCATCGGCAGTGGGGACACGCGACGGTCGCCAGTCCGTTAGACGCAACTCATCACGATTGGCACTGCTCGTGGCCCTTGCGCTGGTCGCGCTTTGGTCTGCGGGCGTGGCCACCGCTCACGCAGGAGCAGTCAGCGGTCATGTCACCGGCACCGTTCTCACGACCACGCCCCAGGGTCACCTCAGCGGCACCGTGGTCGACAACAACGGGCAGCCGATCTCCGGCGTCATGGTCGAGTGCTGCGCAATCAACGGCAAGGATTGGGGTGGAGGCCCCGATACGTACACGGCAGCCGACGGTACCTACAGCCTGACGGTCGCTCCAGGCACCTACGGCTTGGTGTTCGACATGTACGGCTACGACCGCGTCTACTACCAGCAGGCCCACAATCCAGACGACGCCACCCTGGTCCAGGTGACCGACGGCGCCTCTCTCACCGGCCTCGACGCCATGCTCACGCTGCAAGCCGTGGTGATCAACTGCTGGGCGTTCGACGTAGATGATCTGCCCTTGGCGGGCATCGACGTGGACGTACTGAACATCCACGACCAGAGTGTGATCGCCAGCGCGGTCACAGGTGCGGACGGGAGCGCGACCGTCGATCTGGGCAACGTGACCGACCAGACCTTCAAGGTGCGATACACCGACCCATCCGGGGTCTACGCCATAAGATTCAGCGGCCACAGCGACACGTTCGCGGCCGCCCAGGGGGTGTATGCGACCCACGGTTGCGCTGGCCTCAGCATCGAGTACCTGGCGTACCCACAGCCCGGAGAGATCAGAGGTCGCACCCTGGACCTGGACGGGAACCCCGTGCCCAATATCTACGTGGAGGCGCGGAACACGGCCAGCCAGCCGTTCGCAGACTACGAAACGACCAGCGACGCCAACGGCAACTACTCGCTGCCCAACCTCAGGGTCGCGGGTAGCACCAGTTTCCAGATGGAGTTCTGGAAGGGCGGCAACTTCGCTGATTCGTATTGGACGGAAACCACCGACTGGGACCATCGTGTGTTCGTCCAAGCGGGCCAGTCAGTGACCTACAACTCGAGCCTGGACCCAGTCTGCTCGATCAATGGGACCATCACGGTGGCTGGTTCGGGGCCCCTTGACGGAGGTACCGTTGAGTGTTTCACGCCTGACGGTACCGACTTCTGCTACGGCCCTGTCGACGCGAAGGGTCACTACGTGATCAGCGACCTCCACGCCGACACCTACTTCTTGGAGTGCTCGTCCGGGCCGGCCTTCGGCGATGTCTGGTACCACGACGCGACCACGTTTGCGAGCGCGACACCGGTCACCGTGGGGTGTGCTCAGCGCACGTTCACGGCCGACCAGACGCTGACCCATACTGGGACCATCGCCGGCAACGTCTCCAGCGCCTTGAGCCCCTACGCGTATCTGCCCAACATGACCGTCACGCTGTACGACAGCGGTGGCAACCAGTTGCAGACGGCCACCACCAACGTAGGAGGGTTGTTCGAGTTCTCAGATCTGCCACTAGGCACCTACTACATCGCCGCCAACGATCCGAGCGGCGAGTACCTGCCGGTGTGGTACGAGGGCGCGTCAGACCTTGCCGATGCGACACCGGCGACGTTGACGAGCAGCTCGTGGATGAAGAGTTACCTGGTCTGCATGTCGCCGAAATACGGCGTCGATCCCAACCCGGGTGCTGAGCCCGACGGCTCACTGACGACGCCAACGACGGTCCTCGGCATCAAAGCGTCGGCGACCTGCCAATCCCAGGGCTCGCTGCTCGTGGTGGGTGAAGGTGTGGAGGCGGAGACCGGCTGCTACTTCTTCCAGATGGGGCCCGCCGGCTGGGCAGAGAAGACGGTGCTCGCACCCCCCGTGGACAGCGACGGTTTTGGACATGCAGCCGCCATGGACGGGGATACGGCCGTGGTCAGCGACTTCGTCGACGACACCGCTCATGACACCGCCGGCAAGGTCTACGTGTATCAGCGCACGGCGGGCGTCTGGCAGCGCAGGACGACCCTGGTGCCCCGCTACACCCCTGACGACGACAGTCCGCCGCCTAGCCCCGATCCCAGTTTCTACGGGTTCGGAGCCAGTGTCGCGATATCAGGGGACACGATTTTGGTCGGCGCCCCCTACGCCTACGAGAACGGCGTGGCGGCCACCGGAGCCGTGTATGCGTTCAGGCTCGTTGGCAACTCGTGGACACGGCAGCGTGTGGTGAGCAAGAAGCCGACGCAGGATGACTGGTTCGGCTGTGCAGTGGCACTGGAGGGTGACTCGGGCTTCGTCGGTGCCAGCAACCAAGACACGTCGGTATGCGCTGACGCTGGCGCCGTGGACATCCTCACACGAGGTGACTTCGCCTGGACACAGACCGGGCGCCTCACGGCCGGAGACGGCGCGGCCGGCGCGGGATTCGGGCAGGCTCTGGCGGTCTGCGGGGACAAGCTCGCTGTGAGCGCGCCTGACCAGGACTGGGGTGCCGGGTCAGCGTACGTGTTTCGGCAGTCTGGCAGCGACTGGGAGCAGCAAGTCGAGCTTTCGGCCGCCGATGGACAACCGGAGGATGGGTTCGGGCGCACGCTCTCGCTCGATGGCAACACTCTCCTTGTCGGCGCGCCCGATGCGGGCTCGCTGCAGCAGGGCCAGCAGAGCGGCGCCGCGTACCTTTACGACTGGCGCGGCGCGCAGTGGTTCCCTGATGCCGAGTTCGCTTCGCCTGCCACTGACACCAGCCTCAGCCTGGGAGACACCCTCACCGTAGCCGGCCGCGACCTGTTCATTGGCGTGCCCGGTGAGGACCGGGGGTACGGTGGCGCGGGGACCGTCCGCGTCTACTCACCGTACACGACCGAGCAGGGGCAGCCGCTCACGGTGGATGCCGCCCGCGGCGTGTTGACCAACGATCGTGGACCGGACGCTGCGCCGCTGACGATGCAGCTGGTGACGAACCCCGCGCATGGCGCACTCGACGCCAGCGCCGACGGGTCGTTCGAGTACGACCCAGAGGCGGGGTTCGTGGGGACCGACACCTTCACGTACCGAGCGATCAGCGGGAGCTGGCAGTCCGACCCCGCCATCGTGACGATCACGGTGCGGGACACCTCTGCTCCCACGATAGACGTGCACGCTCCCCAGGTCTGGGTGAACACACCTGCTGAAGTGGTGCTGTCGGCCCAGGACGACACGACGGTGGATGCCTTGCAGTACCGTTCCGCGACGCCCGGCGGCGAGGCAAGCCGGGCGTCACTCCTCGCTACCCCAGCCCAGGGCGGCTCTTCTGCGCCCGGCAGTTGGGCAACCTACACGTCTCCCTTCACCGTCTCGGCCCAGGGTTGCTCTGTGTACGACGTCCGGTCCCGGGACGTCTTCGGCAATGCGGCTTACGATCGTTTCACCGTCAAGGTCGACACGATCAAACCCGAGCCGCAGGCTCCCTACGCCGCGCGGGTGAGCCGGGGACACTACTGCAGGCTCACCTACATGATCGCTGACGCCAGACCTGGCAGTCCGACGGCATCGGTGACCATCGCGGTCCGGGACGTACACGACAACCTGAGATGGAAACGCAAGTTCCGCAGGCAGTGGGTCAACCGCTGGCTCACCTGCGAATTCATGTGTAGGCTCCCGGCAGGTTCCTATCAGTTCTTCGTCGCCGCGACGGACGCTGCCGGCAACAGGCAGACGGAACTGGCAAGCAACCGGCTCACAGTGAGGCCGGCGAAGGTGAAGTAGCTCCGGCAGGCAGCCAGCGTCGCCGCGGCGGTGGGACGCTACACGTCGGTGTACTCTTTCCAGGACAAGGTTCGCATTTCTTAACTGCAGCCCAACCGTACCGTCACGGCCTGCCTGCTAGACTGCGAACCCGTGAAGCGCCACCACCATTCGCTCCCGGAGGGACGCCGGTGTTGAAGAAGGCAGCCAGCGCGCGCCGCCATCCGGCGCTGCTCGCGGCGTTGGCCGTCGTCAACGTCCTCGCGGTCATCTCGATCCTGCTACTGTTCGCGGCGGCTCGACCAAACACCGGCACAGCCACCACAATGCCGCAGATGACCATCCGCGCCTACAAGGCCGACCTCATCGAGCGGCTCGCCAAGCCGCCGCGCATCGTCATCCTCGGTGGCTCACGGGCCACGCGCTTCAACCCCGTCTCAATCTTCAGGAAGACCGGCGAGACGGCCTTCAACGCCGCCGTCACGCACGCGCGCCCAGATGACGAGTGGGCGCTGGTCAGCCTTCTCCACCAGCGCTTCCCTCGAGCCCACTTCCGCTTTCTCTGGGTGATGCACGTGGACGAGTTCAGTGGCCAAGGCCCCTCGCGTGACCTGGTCAGCGACGACCTGCTCTCGCAGTGCTTCCCGCACAAGTGGGTCGCCTACTGGTGCAAGCGCCGCGGCGTAGCACCCGAGCAGTACCCCCTGTTTGTTCAGCCGCCCGGCATGACCCTAGCGCCCGACGGCTATACGGAGCACAACTCACTCGACGTGCTGGCGAGCAAGCTGCCGCTGGCCCAGCGCGTGGAACAGACCATCCGCAGGACCGTGACCGCCTACCGGCTCTACCCCACGCGGCTGCAGCCAGAGAGACGCCGCTACTTCCAGAAGACCCTGCGGCTCATGAACAGCAAGGGTGACAAGACGGTGATCGTTCTGGCACCGCTCCAGCCCAGGTTCTACGCCGACGTGTATCACCATGGTTGGGGCCTGCGCCTCGCCACCATCATGAACTATCTCCGCGCGCTGCAGAACCGGTACAGGTTCGACCTCCTGAACCTGAGCCGGGCATCCAGCGTGCACGCCAAGGCCGTCGGCTTCTACGATGGCGTGCACCTGCGACCGGCGACGTGTCGGCGCGTGTTCGACACCGTCCTCTCTTCCTTCCCGCGCGCTCTCCGCTAGATCGCGCCGACGCCGAACGGTCTCGATGCGGCGCAGCTTCTCACCGAGCGCACGCCCTCCTTCCGGTGATCGCGTGCCGTGGGCTAAGATGGGATCACGATGAAGGAACTCGCCGACATCGCGGATGCGCAGCGCTTCCTGCGCCAGAATCGGCGGCCGATCTACTACGTCGGCCACACCACCCACCACCTTCTGGGCATGGACGCGTGGGTCAACGGCTTTACCTACATTTGTCGGGTCGACTGCTTCGACGGACGTCACCCCAACGTCTTCGCGCCTCCAGGCATAGGCCACGACGATGTACCGGAAGAGGAGGTCGTCAACCGGCTACTTCGGAACAAGGACGTGACCGACCTGATCGCCCGCCGAGGCGGCAGCCCTGCGGCCGTCTTTCTCATGTTCGATGAGGAGACCGAAGCCCTGTGCGCGGACCTGGGCATAGAGATCTGGTTCCCGCCGGCGAGCGCCCGCGCTCGCTTCGGCGACAAGGTCGCCACGGTGCGGCTCGGCGACGCGGCCGGCGTGCCGAGCGTGCCGAACGCACTGGCGAGGGTCGAGGCCTACGAGGGCCTGCTACAGACCGCCGACCGTGCGGGCCTCGGCCGCGACCTCGTGGTGCAGACGCCGTTCGGCGTCAGCGGCCAGTCGACCTTCTTCATAGCCAACGAGGCCGAGTGGCAGCAGCGCGCCTCCCAGATAGCAGCCGAGCGCGAGGTCAAGATCATGAAGCGCATCGACTGCCGCAGCTCGACACTCGAGGCCTGCGTCACCGCCTGCGGCACGGTGGTCGGACCGCTGCTCAGCGAGATCATCGGTCATGAGGACCTGACACCCAAAGAAGGCGCCTGGTACGGGAACGAGGTCTTCCCCGAGGCCTTCACGGAGGAGGTGCGAGCCAAGGCGCGTGACCACGCGGCCATGCTCGGCGATCAGCTTCTGAAGGACGGCTACCGCGGCTACTTCGACGTCGACTTCCTCATCGACCAGGACAACGGCGAGGTCTACCTGGGTGAGGTCAACCCGCGCGTCACCGGCGCCAGTCCCATCACCAGCCGCGCCGACCGCACCGGCCTGCCGCTCTTCCTCTTCCACCTGCTCGAGTTCTCCGGCGTCGGCCTCAAGCTCGATATCGAGGCGTTGAACGCCCGCTGGGCAGACCCCCGATGCATCGTCAGCTGCAGCGAGCTCGTGGTCGCGAGTGTCGAGGATGAACAAAGCATCGTCACCGACGCCCCACCGTCGGGTATTTGGCGCCTCAGCCATGAGGGCGAGGTCACGTATCGGCGCTTCGACTACCTGGGCAGCGTGGGCACGGACTCGGATTCGGAGCACGAGGCCTTCTTCCTGCGCGTGACGGGGCCTGGAGACGTGCGCTTCAGAGGGGCCGGCCTCGGCATCCTCATCACGCCAGGCCGACTGACCACTGACGACGGCAAGCTGAACCACACGGCACGGGCGTGGGTCCACGGTCTCACGGCGCACTATCGCACGAGGCCGCTGAAGTCGCAGTGACGTGAACCCGTCCGCGCCCCCCGGCCCAGGCGCTGGGACCGGCTCGTAGAACGACCGATGTCTCGACCTGGCGCTCGGAGATCGTCCAGTAGCGGCGCAGCAGCTGGTCCTTCTCGGCGGGCGCGACCAGACTGAAGCCGTGTCGTTCGTAGAAGCTGATAGCCCACCAGGCGTCGGCCCAGGTGCCCACGAGCGGTACCTTCATGGTCAGCGGCAGGAGATGTTGGAGCAGCCGGCTCCCCACACCTTTCCGCTGGCGATCCGGCCGCACATACGCGTGGCGGATCAGGGTCATGTCGTCCACATCCTGGATACCCATGATGCCGACCATGACGTCGGCTTCGAAGGACGCCCAGAACCGGACGCCCGCCGCGATCTCGCCCCGCAGTTCCGCGGCGGGCATGTAGGGCTCACCGTAACAGTCTGCTGGGATGACGCCGCCGTAGGCACGCGCCGCCGCGTTGACGACGGCGAGCATGGCGTCGAAGTCGTGCGCTGAACAGGGACGGATGACCGGCGGCGAAGCTGTCTCCTCGTTCGGCTGATCGAAGCGCGACATATGGTAGCAGCTCGCGATTCCGCTAGAGTAGCGACCTGGCAGGAGGACCCATGGACAAGCTCATCGTCACCGTCGGCCTGACGGGCTCGCGCATCGGCAAAGAGCGCACGCCGCACATCCCCATCACGCCGGCGGAGATAGCGCAGTCGGGCATCGAGGCGTGGCGGGCAGGCGCCAGTGTGCTGCATGTGCATGTCCGCGACCCGCAGACGGGGCAAGGCACCCAGGACGTCGCCGTCTTCGCGGAGGTCGTCGACCGGCTACGTCGCGAGACCGACGCTATCCTCTGCCTCACCACGAGCGGCATCCCGGGCCGTAACCTGCCGGCTGAGGAACGACTCGCCCCACTGGCTCTACAGCCCGAGCTCGCCTCGTTCGACGCCGGCTCGATCAACACCGAAGCCGGCGTCTTTCTCAATCAGCCCGAGTTCCTGGAGGCGCTCGCCGCAGCCGGCCGCGAGCGCAACGTGAAGCTCGAGTTGGAGTGTTTCGACCTCGGCATGATCGTCGCCGCCCTGCGCTATCACCAGCGCGGGCTGCTGCCGGCGCCGCTCCACTTCCAGTTCGTGCTCGGCACCGCCTACGGCATGCCAGCCACGGCTGCCTCGCTGCTGGGCGCGACCGCCATGGTCCCCGGCAACGCCACCTGGTCGGTGATCGGCATCGGCAAGGCCCAGCTGCCGATGGCCGCGCTGGCGATGGCCATGGGCGGCCACGTGCGCGTGGGCCTCGAGGACAACCTGTTCATGGACACGGACAAGCAACGCCTGGCCAGCAACCCGGCCCTGGT
>PMKX01000095.1 GCA_003158705.1 Actinomycetota bacterium | reverse complement strand
GCGCGGCGCCGGCCGCGGCGGTACCGCAGCGCGCTCAGCAAGCCCCTGCGGCCGCCTCAGACGAGAAGAGCGCCAAACAGCCGGGCGGTGCCGCGGACCCGACCACCATCGACGACGTCGTTGGCGGCGCCCAGAGCGCCGGTGCCCAGGAAGCCGGCGCGTCGGCAGCACCGAGCGAGGCGACGACCGACGCCCCGCCGACACCCGCCGCCGAGGCGACCGAGGCGCTCACCCTGGAGCGCGTGCAGCGGGCCTGGGAGCTCGTGCTGCAGCGCGTCCAAGCCAGCAGCGTGGCCCTCTACGGCCTCTTGCACGGTGGCCGTCCGGCGCGCTTGAACGACGACCGTCTGACCATAGCCCTGCCGTCCAAGCTGGCACTCAAGAAGGCCGCCGAGCCCAGCAACCGGGCCGTGCTCGTCCGCGCCGTAGCGGAGATCCTCGGCCACACCGTGGCGCTCGAGTTCGAGCCGTCCGACGGGCACACACAGCCTGCGGCAGAAGCCGCGCCCGCCGCCGAGGCCGAGCTCAGCCAGGCGGAGTTGCAGGCTCTAGTCATCAAGAAGTTCGACGCCACGCTTCTCCCCGAGGAAGAGTGAAGGAGACCGCGCGCATGAATCCTCAGCAGATGAAGATCATGAAGCAGATGCAGGAGATGCAGCAGAAGATGGAACAGGCGCAGGCCGAGCTGGCCACCGAGATGGTCGAGGCCAGCGCCGGCGGCGGCATGGTCACGGTNNGAGGACGTGGAGATGCTCCAGGACCTCGTGGTGGCGGCCACCAACGAGGCCATCCGCTCGGCTCAAGACCTCGCCCAGAAGAAGCTCGGCGGCGTCACCGGAGGCCTCGACCTGGGGGGCCTGTCCGGTCTCTTCTAGGCTTGCACCACAACAGACGGACGAGTAGACTCCTGAATAGCGGAGTGTTGCAGTCCTGATTTGGCTGCACGGTGTGGCCCGACCGGCGCCGGGCCCGGCCGCCGCCTCTCGCGCGACCACCTTGAGCAGAGCCGGGCGAAGTGGCGTCGGCGCTCCGTCGCGGATACAATGCGGCATTGATCGCAGGCCCGCACGTACCACACGCAACGGAGCGCACGACGGGCCATGCATGCGGTCGTCGAGCGAGAAGACGCGCGTCAATCACGGTGGGAGCAAGCACGTGTATTCACCGGCCGTCGAACGGCTGATCACTGAGCTGGCGAAGTTGCCGGGCATCGGCCCGCGTAGCGCCCAGCGTCTCGCCTATCACATCCTCAAGACCAAGCCCGAGGAGATCCTGCCACTGGCGGCCTCCATCGCCGAGGCCAAGGAGAAGATCGGCTTCTGCCGGCGCTGCTTCAACCTGGCCGAGGGCGAGCTGTGCAGCATCTGCAACGACGCTCGTCGCGACCCCGTCGTCATCTGCGTGGTGGAGCAGCCGGCGGACATCATCCCCGTCGAACGCACACGTGAGTTTCACGGCCTGTATCATGTGCTCGGCGGCGCCCTCTCGCCGCTCGACGGCGTGGAGCCCTCCGACTTGCGCATCGCCGAGCTGGTGGCGCGGGTCAAGGACGGCGTCGAGGAAGTCATCTTGGCAACCAACCCGACGATGACCGGGGAGGCGACGGCTCTGTACATCGCCGATCAGCTTCCCGAACAGGTGCGTGTCTCGCGCCTGGCCAGCGGACTGCCGGTGGGCGGCGATCTGGAATATGCGGACGAGCTCACGCTCGGGCGCGCCCTGGTCGGGCGCCGCGACGTGCGCCTTGGGCAGCACTGACGGCCACCACGGCCGCCGGTCACGACGAGGAGACGACTATGCAAGGGCTCACGGAGATCCGCTGGCACGCTCGCGGCGGTCAGGGTGCGGTCACGGCCGCCAAGATGGTCGCCGAGGTAGCGCTAGGGCAGAAGAAGTACTTCCAGGCCTTCCCTGAGTACGGCCCGGAGCGTTCCGGTGCGCCCATCGTCGCCTTCACGCGTATCAGCGACGAGCCCATCCAGATCTACGCCGGGATCGAGCATCCGCAGATCGTCATCGTGCTCGACGCCAGTCTGTTGAGCATCGTAGACGTCACCAAGGGCGCGCCCGCCAACGCCATCGTGCTGGTCAACAGCGACCTGCCGCCGGCCGAGCTGCGCGCCAAGTACCACATCGAGGGTCACCGCCTCTACGCCATCGCCGCCACCAAGATCGCCACCGAGACCATCGGCCGGCCCATCCCCAACACGCCCATGGTCGGGGCGCTCACGCGTATCACCGGCTTGTTCCCCCTCGAGAGTGTCGTCGAGTTCCTGCGCGCCGACTTCGGCAAGAAGTTCCCGCCCAAGGTGGTCGACGGCAACATCAACGCCATCACGCGCTCCTACGAGGAGGTCCAGGGCGAATGACAGTCGAGAAAAAGGCCGGCGCCAAGAAGCCTGCACCGCTGCGCAAGCCGCGCGTCAAGAAGCTCCCCAAGCCCAAGTGGGATGTATCGGACATCGACTCCTGGGGCGCCAACAGGCACGAGCTGGGCGCCACTATCCCTGAGGCCGGCAACTCCCAATACTACGAGACCGGCGGCTGGCGTACCGTGGTGCCAACCGTCGACACGGAGAAGTGCGACGGCTGCATGCTCTGCTACTTCTACTGCCCCGACGCCGCGATCCTCATCGAGGACGGCAAGGCGGTGGGCGTCGACCTGGCCCACTGCAAGGGCTGCGGCATCTGCGCCAAGGAGTGCCCCGAGGGGGCCATCGTGATGAACGTCGAAGAGAAGGAGTAGCGAGGTGGCCACGCTCGAAGCCAGCATTTTGGCGGTGACCGGCAACGAAGCGGTCGCCGAAGCCATGTGCCAAGTCAACCCCGACGTGGTAGCCGCCTACCCCATCACACCGCAGACAGAGATCGTGCAGCTCTACGCCCAGATGGTGGCCGACGGCAAGGTGGACACGGAGTTCATCACCGTCGAGAGCGAGCACTCGGCCATGAGTGCCGCGATCGGCTCGGCGGCCGCCGGCGCACGTACCATGACGGCCACCAGCTCGCAGGGCTTCGC
>PMKX01000052.1 GCA_003158705.1 Actinomycetota bacterium | reverse complement strand
CACCAGGGCCAGATCCAGGGCTTCTTCGAGATCCCCGTGGACCACATGACGGCGGTGCCCATGCTGGCCGACTACTTCCGCTTCAAGGAGTTCGGTGGCACGCCGCTGGTGGCCGTTTCGGCCGACGCCGGCGGCGTCAAGCTCGCCAAACGTTTCGCCAACCGCGTCGACGGCGACCTGGCCGTGCTCACCAAGATGCGGCCCGAGCACAACCGCGCCGAGGCGATGCACTTCATCGGCGACGTGAAGGGCAAGATCGCCATCGTCGTCGACGATATGATCGACACCGCCGGCTCCATCACGAGCGCCGTGGACACGCTCTGCGAGAACGGCGCCAAAGAGGTGTATGTGACGGCGACGCACGGCATCTTCTCCGACCCGGCTCGCCAGCGCATCCGCGAGTCGCCGGTCAAGGAGGTCGTGGTCACCGACACGCTCAGCATCAAGCTTGGCCCTGACGACGGTAAGATCAAGGTCCTTTCGGTGGCCGACATCCTGGCCGACACCATCAAGAACGTGTTCGAGGACGAGTCGGTGAGCGAGCTGTTCGCCGGCGAAAACCAGCTTTTCTAGTGGGAGACTGACCATGGAGCGAGTGAAGCTCGTCGTGCAGCAGCGCGACGACACGGGCAGCCGCATAGCCAGACGGCTGCGCAAGCAAGGTCTCATCCCCGGNNGCACCGAGGCGGGTACGCACGCCGTGCTCGACGTCACATTCGAGGGTCAGAAGCGGACCCACACGGTGATCGTCAAGGACATGCAGGTCCACAAGGTCAAGAACCTTGTCACGCACGTCGACCTACAGGAGATCAAGCTCAGCGACCCCATCGAGACCACGGTGACGGTGCAGTTCGAGGGCACCCCGCACGGGGTCACGATGGGCGGCCTGCTCGACATCACCGAGCACGAGGTGAGCGTCAGCGGTCTGCCGACCGACATCCCCGAGCACCTTACCTTCAACGTCGAGGCGCTCGACGTGGGCGAGCACGCCCGCATCGGTGATCTCGAGGTGCCGGAAGGCATCACCATCCTCAACGACGCCGACGACGTGCTGTGCACCATCCTGGCGCCCAAGGTCGTCGTGGAAGAGGCCGAGGAAGAGGCCATGGAGGGTGTCGAGGGCGAGGCAGCCGAGCCCGAGGTCGTCGGCAAGGCCGGGGAAGGCGAGGGAACCGCCGAGGAGTAGCGGCCGGCGCCGGAGCTCTGACCCGTGGCCCTCTTCCGGCGGCAGTCTGTGCGCGTGGAGCTGCTCATCGCCGGCTTGGGCAACCCAGGATCCGAGTACGCCTTCACACGCCACAACGCCGGCCAGATGGTGGTGGACGAGCTCGCCCGTCGCCATGGCTTTGCCCGGGCAAAGCGCGGCTTCGACGGGCGCTACGGCGCCGGGGTCATCGCCGGTCGGCAGGTGGGCATGCTCGTGCCGACCACCTACATGAACCTCTCGGGCAAGAGCGTGGCCGGCGCCCTCCGTAGCCTGGGCTTGGCGCCGGCACAGCTGCTGGTGATGCACGACCACATCGACCTGCCCTTCGGCCGCCTGCGCCTGGCCGAGGGCGGCGGCTCCGGCGGCCACAACGGCCTGAAGAGCATCAACGGACTCATCGGCCCCGAGTACTGCCGCCTGCGCATCGGGGTGAGCCGCCCGCCCAGCACGGCGCCCGACGTGGTGGCCGACTATGTGCTCGACCACTTCGCCGAGCCCAAGGCGGAGGTCGAGGCGCTCATCGAGCGCGCCGCCGACGCGGCCGAGCTGTGGGTGCGCGAGGGCGCCGCGGCGGCCCAGCACCAACTCTAGCCGTTCTCGTTCGGGTACAATCGCACGTGGCGACCCCGCCGCCGCCGGCGACGGGGCTTTTGGCGTGGCCGCACGGCGGCCGCAGGGCCGTCGGCGCTAGGCCGAATACGACGAGAGGCAGGTCCGCCAGCCGGTGTTCCTCGAGTACTTGAGACAAAGCGATCGGTTCCGTGAGGCGGCGCCCAAGCTGCGTCGGGGTGCCGCCGTGTATGCGCCCAGCTTCTATGCGCCGTACGTACTGGCCGGGATCGTCGCCGAAAGCGGTGGCGGCGGCGGGAAGGATGCGGCGCGCGAGTCCGCCGCCGCCGGCTGGCTCGTGGCGGCGCCGGAGGCGGAGGGCGCGGCTCGCCTGGCGGCCGAGCTGGCAGTGTACCTCGAGCGCGAGGTCGCCGTGCTGCCGGCGCGCGGTGTGCTCTACGGCGCCGACGTGGCGCCGGCGGCGCACGTGGTGGGCGAGCGCCAGCAAGCGCTGGCGGCGCTCGCCACCGGCGGCATCGTGGTCGCCGAGGCGGTGGCCCTGGTCGAGCGCTTCGTGCCGCTCGAGCTGCAGCCGGCGCCGCTGCGGCTGGCTGCCGGCGACGAGTTGCCCTTCGACGCCGTCGTCGCACGGCTGGCGGCGCTCGGTTACGCTCGCGTCGAGCAGGTGCGCGGGCGCGGCGAGTTCGCCGTGCGCGGCGGCATCGTCGACGCGTACCCGGCACTCGGCGAGCCGCTGCGCATCGACTTCTGGGGCGACCAGGTCGAGTCGCTGCGGACCTTCTCGGTCTACTCGCAGCGCACCATCGCGACCGTGCCGCAGAGCACCGTGTTTGCCGCCACGGAAGCCGATGCGACCCGCCGGGAGTATCAGGACGCGGTGCACGAGGCGCTGGCGGTGGTCCCGGGCGAGGAGGACGAAGAGCCCGCCGAGGATCTTCTGCGCCATGCGAGCCTGCGCGCCCTGGCGGCACTGGCGAACCGGTTTGTGAGCTTGCCCGAGCTCATCGGCGCGCACGGGACGCGCCTTGCCGTGTACTCGCCCGACGAGACGACGCGGGCGCTGGCCGACTTTGCCGCCGAGGTCGAGATGACCATCGCCGGCGCGGCCGCCCGCGAGCGGCTCTACGTACCCCGCAACGAGGTGCGCAAGCTGCTGAGCACCGGGATCCAGCTGGAGGTCGTGCAGCGCGAGCAGCGCTGGCAGTTCGCCGCCGCACGCCCACAGGCGGCGGCGCGCGACATCGCCGGCGCAGAGCGTGACCTGGCGCGGCTCGTGCGCGACGACTACAGCGTCTTTGTCGTCTTCCGCCACGCCGGCGAGGCCACGCGCGCCACCTATCGTCTCAAGTCGCTGAGCGCCGAGGTGCTCGAGTCGCCGGAAGGCCCGGCGCGCGAACCCGCCGCGCCGGGGCTGTACTTCGTGGCGGCGCCGCTGCGCGAGGGCTTCGTCAGCAGCGAGCTGAAGCTGGCCGTGATCGGCGAGCGCGCTCTGCTGCGCGCTGCGCCGCGAGAGCGGCGCTTTGTGGGCGGCGCGCGCCTCAGCTCGTTCTTCGACCTGCGCGTGGGCGACTACGTGGTGCACGAAGACCAGGGCATCGGCACGTTCGCCGGCATCGAGACGCGCACCGTGGGCGGCATCACGCGCGACTACCTTCTGCTGCACTACAAGGGCGACGACAAGCTGTTCGTGCCTCACGACCAGATCGGCAAGGTGAGCCGCTACATAGGCGCGGGCGCCGGTGCGCCGGCGCTGGACCGCCTGGGCGGGTCGGCGTGGCAGACCGTGAAGACACGCGCCCGCAAGGCCGTGATCGAGATGGCGGGCGAGCTGCTCAACCTGTACGCCGCCCGCCAGGCCGTGCCTGGGTACGCCTTCCCGGCCGACGGCGAGCTCATGCGGCGTCTGGAGGACGCCTTCGCCTTCGAGGAGACCCAGGACCAGGCCGAGGCCATCGACGACGTGAAGAACGACATGGAGGCGGCGCACNNGTGGGCTACGGCAAGACCGAGGTCGCCCTGCGGGCCGCCTTCAAAGCGGCCGAGGCCGGCAAGCAGACGCTCATGCTGGTGCCGACCACGATCCTCGCGCAGCAGCACTTCGCCACGTTCGCGGAGCGCTTCGCCGAGCTCCCGGTGCGGGTCGAGATGGTGAGCCGGTTCCGCACCGCCGCCGAGGCCAAGCGCGTGCTGGCCGACTTCGCCGCCGGCAAGGTGGACGTGCTCATCGGCACGCATCGCCTGCTCTCCAGCGACGTGATCCCCAAAGACCTCGGCCTGGTGGTCGTAGACGAGGAGCAGCGCTTCGGCGTGCGCCAGAAGGAGCTGCTCCGTAGCCTGAAGATGCAGGTGGACGTGGTGAGCCTCTCGGCGACTCCGATCCCGCGCACCCTGCAGATGTCGCTCACCGGGGTGCGCGACATCTCCGTCATAGAGACGCCGCCGCGCGGCCGCCACGAGATCCGCACCTACATCGGCGAGTACCGCGACGACCTGGCGCGGGTCGCCATCGAGAAGGAGCTCGCTCGCGGCGGCCAGGTCTTCTATCTGCACAATCGCGTCGAGACCATCGACCAGGCGGCCGAGCAGGTGGCTGCGCTCGTGCCTCAGGCACGCCTGCTCGTGGCCCACGGGCAGATGCACGAGCGCGCCCTGGAGCAGGTGATGCTGCGCTTCCTCTCCGGCGACGCCGACGTGCTGGTGACCACGTCGATCATCGAGAGCGGCATCGACATCCCCACGGCCAACACGCTCGTCGTGGAGCGTGCCGACATGCTCGGCCTGGCGCAGCTCTACCAGATCCGCGGCCGCATCGGCCGCAGCGACGCGCACGCCTACGCCTACCTCTTCTATCCGAGCGAGGAGATGCTCACTGCCGACGCGGCGGCGCGACTGACCACGCTCAGCGACCACACCGAGCTCGGCGCCGGCTTCAAGATCGCCATGCGCGACCTGGAGATACGCGGCGCCGGTAACCTGCTCGGCGACGAGCAGTCCGGGCACGTGGCGGCGGTGGGCTTCGAGATGTACGCGCAGCTCCTCGAGGAGGCGGTGGCGGAGCTGCGCGGCGAGGAGCTGGCGCTGCCGCCGGCGGTGCGCCTCGAACTGCCGATCACGGCCTATGTGCCGGCGGAGTACGTCGCCTTCGAGGCGACCAAGATCGACGTGCACCGGCGCATCGCCCGTACCGCTACCTTGCACGAGCTCGACGAGGTGCGGGCCGACGTGGCCGACAGGTTCGGCCCGCCGCCCGAGCCG
>PMKX01000196.1:664-6557 GCA_003158705.1 Actinomycetota bacterium | reverse complement strand
CCCTGGATCTTGTGCGGCCCCGGTTGGCCGCCGGAGAGGACAGGCGAGTCCACCGGCTCCACGGCCACGACGCGCAGGCTGGGCCTGCGCGGCCGGATCACCTCGCCGACGCCGGTGATCGTGCCCCCGGTGCCGACGCCGGCGACGAACACGTCCACTTTGCCGTCGGTGTCGTCCCAGACCTCCTCGGCCGTCGTGCGCCGATGCACCTCGGGATTGGCCGGGTTCTCGAACTGCTGCAGCATGACGGCGTCCGGCCGTTCGGCCACGAGCTCCCCGGCCCGAGCGATGGCGCCCTTCATGCCCTTGTCGCCCGGCGTGAGCACGAGCTCGGCGCCGAATGCCTTGAGCAGCGTGCGCCGCTCGAGGCTCATCGTCTCGGGCATGGTGAGCACGAGCCGGTAGCCGCGCGCGGCGGCCACCATGGCCAGCGATATGCCGGTGTTGCCGCTCGTCGGCTCGATGAGCGTGGTCACGTGGGGCGTGAGCTTGCCCTCGCGCTCAGCGGCTTCGATCATCGAGAGCCCTATGCGGTCTTTGACGCTGCCGCCGGGGTTGAACGATTCCAGCTTGGCGACCACTGAGGCGCCAGACTCCTCGGAGAACCCGTGCAGACGCACCAGCGGTGTACCGCCGATGAGATCCGCGATGTTGTCGGCGATCTTCATGTTCACTCCATTCCTCGTGTTCACAGGCTGTGCGTGAACGGTTCAGCCACCCGCTATGGGTGGCATAAGGCGCAGCTCGTCGCCGTCCTCGACAGGTGTGTCGAGGCCCTGAAGCGCGCGCACGTTGCGGTTGTTCAGGAAGACGCCCACAACGAGCCGGCCGTCCTCTCTGTAGATCCGCGGTTTCAGGCGAGGCTCGCGGCGGATGACGTCTTCAAGTGCTTGACCGACAGTGACACCCTCGCATTCCATCTCCTTCTGGTTCTCGGGATACGTGAGCCCGAGCGGCAGCTTCATGCGCGCTGTGGCCATCTCGCACCTCCCGTTCTCCTTCCCCGACCATGTGCCACAGGTGTTTCCTGACTACACCTGTAGGTATTATAGAGTATAACCTCGCGGGCACATTTTGGAATATGACCTTGTCATCGGTCAAATGAGAATCGCTTATCTCATCGGGCGGGCACTTTGCGGACGCCGCGCGGCTGCCGGCGAACCGCAGACGGAAGCGAGGCGGGGCGGCGGCCGCCGCAGGCCGCCCTGGTGCCAGCGGAGGCCGCCCCGGCGCCGGCCGAGCGGGCCTCCCCGCCGCGCCGGATGGTAGGATAGCCGGCACCTAGCCCACCGGCGGCGGCGAGACCGCCAGGAGGATCGCTCATGGACTTCCTCACGCTTCCCAAGCGCAGCAGCAAGCCGCGCGAGACCGGCATCACCCATGTGCTCGACAAGGGGATGGGTGTGGAGCAGATCCGCGACCTGTTCGCCATCTGCGGCGAGTACGTCGACATCGTCAAGCTCGGCTGGGGCACCGGCTACGTCACCCCCAACCTGAAGGAGAAGATCGCCGTCTACCACGAGCTCGGCATCCCCGTGTGCTTCGGCGGCACCCTGCTCGAGGTGGCCCTGCGTCAGAACAAGCTCGACGAGTACATCCGCGCCGTCAAGGAGTTCGGCATGGAGTACATCGAGGTCTCGGACGGCACCATAGCGATGGCCGAGGCCGACAAGCTGGCCCTGCTCAAGCGGCTCACCAAGGAGTTCGCGAAGGTGCTGAGCGAGGTGGGCAGCAAGGACGAGCAGATCGTGATCGCCCCCTTCAAGTGGGTCGACTCGATCAAGCGCGAGCTCGACGCCGGCGCTTGGAAGGTCATCACCGAGGGGCGCGAGTCGGGCACCGTGGGCGTGTACCAGCCCGGCGGCGAGGTCAAAGAGGGGCTCATCGACGAGATCGTCAGCGCCGTGAGCCCCGAGCGGCTGCTCATCGAGGCGCCGATCAAGAAGCAGCAGACGTGGTTCGTCAAGAAGTTCGGCGCCAACGTGAACTTGGGCAACATCCCTCCCGAGGAGGTCATCTCGGTGGAGACGTTGCGCCTGGGCGTGCGCGGCGACACCCTGCTCACCTTCCACTAGTGTGGCCGCACCTCACAGGCCGCTGCACGTGATGCTGTACCTCGTCCGCCACGGCGAGACCGACTGGAACCGCGAGCCGGGGCGCTGCCAGGGCTGGGCCAACGTGGCGCTCAACGCCACCGGCCGCGCTCAGGCGCGCGAGCGCGGCCAGGAGCTGCGTGGACACGGCATCGAGCGCATCGTCGCCAGTCACCTGCTGCGAGCGCGCGAGACAGCACAACTGATCCTCGAGGAGCTCGGCGGGGGTCTGCCGCTTTCGTTCGACCCCCGCCTCGCCGAGACCGACCGCGGCCGTTGGGAGACGCGCACCTTCGCCGAGATCATGGCCAGCGAGCCAGACGCCTGGCGCGCCTATCACGAGCACCCCGAGACCTTCCGCTTTCCCGACGGTGAGAGCCTGGCTGAGCAACAGCGACGCGTGCTGACGGCTGTGCGCGACAACCTGCTCACAGGCAAGACCACCGTGCTCGTCACCCACGGCGGCAGCATCCGTTTGCTGCGTTGCTTTGTGGACGGGCGTGGCATAGAGACCTTCCACACGTCGGAGACGAGCAACGGCAGCGTGGACGAGATCGAGACCGAGGGCCTGGCGGAGCGCATCGGGGCCTTCTTGGAACCTCCCGGCTCCTGAGGAGAAGCTAGCGGACCGTCACGGTGCGCCAGGCCGACAAGACGGCGGCGCGGCCACCCTGCGGCGGCGCCCAGGCGCACAGGCGCCACTGGCCGGGGTGCGTGAAAGCTAGAGCGACGCGGTACGTCGCCTGCTGAGGCGAGTGGCGCACTTTGGCGGTCACCGTGCCCATGCGCACCCAGATCTGATGGGAGCGGACGTAGTAGGCGACCTTGATCGTCCGGCCGGCGGCGTGGTAGGCGGGTCGCAGCACGCC
Source organism: Actinomycetota bacterium (assembly GCA_003158705.1). GTDB lineage: Bacteria > Actinomycetota > Thermoleophilia > UBA2241 > UBA2241 > FEN-672. The sequence continues at coordinate 3,595 of PMKX01000196.1, read as the reverse complement.
GCTCGCTACGAGCTTCTCGTCGGCACGCGCGCGCCAGGGGACTGACGAAACAGAGAGCGTGCCGGCCGGCGGGTCGGCCACCGTGATCTCGAAGGCAGGACTCTTGCCGACGTGCGTCCACACACCAGCCTTCTCTACCTCGATCCAGCCGTACCACGAGCCCTTCTGGTCGAGCGACCAGGGCGCCGTGAAGGCCCACGACTGCCCCGGCTGGAGCGTGAACGGCTTGCTGGAGCCGAGGTCGTGCGGCACCTCGCCGGGGGCGCGCACGTGCATCGTGATGGCGTCCCAGGTGGCGCCTTGGCCACCGGTGTTGGTGAGCGCGAACGTAGCCTTGAGCGTCTGCCCCGTGTAATAGGGGCCCTGGCTCAGAGTCACGGCGCTGCCCAGGTCGAGAGCGGCCGGCCCTGTGGGCGCCGAGGGTGTGAGCCAGCGCGTGTCGGCCGGATTGCCGCCGAGTTGAAGCATGAACGTGCTCACGTTGTTGATCCAGGCCTGCGTGCCGTCGGGGCAGTAGACGGGCGCGATGTCGACCACCGCGTAGTGGCCGGCGCCGTAGTAGAGCGTGCCGGCCAGACCGGCGGCCACGTGGTCGCAGCCGTCGGCCCACGAGGTGAAGTCGCTCAGCGGGCGCGTCGGCCCCCAGAACCAGTTCCAGGCGTTGAAGGTGGAGTAGTCGCCGCCCTCCTGATAGATGAGCTTGCCAAAGCTCGTCTCGGCGCCTGTGATGGCGACCAGGAAGGCGGGGTCGACGCCGTACTGGCGGCCGTCGGCCACGAAGGTGGCGCCCATGCCTGCCATGGGCGAGCCCTGAGCGGCCAGGAACGTGTCGATCTGCGCCGCCGTGGGCGCGGCGGCGGCCCGTTGCGGCGCCGCCAGCAGCGCGGCACAGGCGAGGGCGGCGGCAAGCAGCGCCACGGCCATGCTCGCCGCAAGACTGTGCTTGCGGCGGGCACCGGCGCTCATCACTGTCTGTCTCACCTGTGTGTCCACAACCCTAGAAGTATAGCGCCTTGCTACGGCTGCACGGCCATGCCGGCCGGCAAGCCGTTGCCAGGCATGACACGCATGTTCGACCGCGGCGCGCAAGACCCTCGTCCGGCAGTATGATTCGGCGACGGCGGCGCGGCTCGCCGGCGGCCATGCGAGGGAGTGACGATGACCAAGATCAGCGGCGCGGTATGGGGCATCGTCGGCGGCATCCTGGGCGCGGTGCTCGGCGGGCTGATCATTCTAGGCACTCACGAGCGCGGCCGTCACATGACCCAGTTGAGCGGTGGCCCTGGGCNNTACGCGGGATCGGCCTGCTCGCCGGCGTCGTGGTGGGCGCCGCCGGCGTCCTGTCGATGAGCTCCCAGCAGGTCCACAAAGCTGCCGCCCTGCTCATGTGGATGATCGCCGGCATACCGATGACCGTGGGCGCGGTCCTGGCTCTGCGCAGCACCGCGCACCACGACGGGCCGCCGGCCGCGGCGCTCCCGGCTGGTGCGGCCGGCGGGGCGGCCACTGAGGCGGTCGCCCCACAGGCGCCGGCCGGTGTGTGCAGCCAGTGCGGCGCGCCGCTGCCGAGCGCCGAACTCCCCTTCTGCCCCACCTGCGGCGCCGAGAGGGTCAGGGAACAGAGCTGACTCCGGGCGGCTGGTAGAATGGGCGCCCAGTGAGTACCGCCGCCACACCGCCGCACGAAGCCCCGCACACTCGGCCCCGAGGCCAAGGCGCACCGGCCACGCGCGCTCAAGGCCACGGCTACTCGCTGCTGCTCAAGGACTCGGTCATCTACGGCGTCGGGTCCACGGTGCAGAAGTTCCTCATGGTCTTCCTCATGCCGCTCTACACGGCCTTCCTGGCGCCGGCCGACTACGGCATCATCGGCATGGTCACCGTCACCTCGCAGTTCATCTACGTCTTCATCAACCTGGGCTTCGACGTGGCGCTGTCGCGCTTCTACTTCGACGACGACTCCGAGGAGCGGCGGCGGCAGGTGATCAGCAACACGCTCATCGCCTGGACCGTGTACCCGGTCGTGTTCCTCGGCCTGATGGCGGCGTTCATGCCGCATCTCACGCCGCTGCTCATGGGCCAGGGCGCCTACTCGCCGTACTTCGACCTCGGCCTGCTCAACATCTTCTTCACCAACTGGATCGCGCTGCCGTACATGCTCCTGCGTCTGGACCACAGACCCTGGCTCTTCACCTGGTTCATGTTGGCGGACGTCGTGCTGACCATCGCCGTCACCGTGGTGCTGGTGGTGATCTTCCACTGGGGCGTCTACGGCGTGCTCGTGGGCAACCTGGTCTCGGTGTTCGTGGTCAACGCCGCCACGCTGCCTGTCTACTGGCGGCGCCTCATGTTCCGTCTCGACCCCAGGCTCGTGCGCGCCATGACGGTCTTCGCCCTGCCGGCCCTGCTGAACGGCGCCATCTTCTTCGTGCTCAAGCTCTCCGACCGCTGGTTCCTGATGCGCTACCAAGGCAGGACCGAGGTGGGCCTGTACACAACGGCCTTTCAGCTCTCGCAGCCGGTATACGTGGCCATGGCCGCCTTCCGCATGGCTTGGCCACAGTGGCACTACTCGCGCCTCAACGACCCCGTGGCACACAAGAAGATGGTCGCCCGCAGCTCCACCTACTTCCTCACGCTGTGCGTGGCCATGATGGCCGGTATGGGCGTGTTCATGCCGCTGATCGTGCGCGTGCTCCTGCGCCGGTCGGCCTACTGGTCCGTGGGGCCGACCACCCTGGTGTTGACGCTGGGCACGGTGCTCTACAGCATGTACTTCGTGCTCTGGGTCGGCTGCAACGTGGCCAAGAAGAACCGCCAGATACCGGTCATCACCGTCATCGCGTCGGCGGTCAACGTGGGCCTCAACCTGCTGTTGATCCCCCGCTACGGCATGATCGCCGCCGCCTGGACCACCGTGATCGGCTTCGC
>PMKX01000196.1:0-640 GCA_003158705.1 Actinomycetota bacterium | reverse complement strand
CCCTCGCCGCCGGCTGGGGCGTCGGCCGCCTGCTCGGCGAGCACGTGACCTTGCCCTTCGGCAAGCTGCTCGTGGACGAGGTCATCAAGGCGCCGGTGATCCTGCTGTTCCCACTCATCTTGTGGCTGACCGGCTTCTTGACCCCCGGCGAGCGTGCCGCTCTGGGTGACCGGGTGCGCCGCCTCAGCGGTCGCGGCGGCCTGCGCGTGGCGCCCGCCATGGGCGCCGCCTCGGCCGAGCATCCCGCCGACGAATTGAGTGAGGACGACCTGGCCGCCGAGCAAGAAGGCACGGTCATAGAGGCCGCTGCCAAGCTCGGCATCAGCGAAGGCGACCGGACGAGCATCTGATGAAGAAGCTACTCATAGTCGCCAACCCCTTCCCGCCCATGGCGAGCGCCGGCAGCGCCCGCCTGCTCCGCTTTTTGCGCCACCTGCCGGAGCACGGCTGGCAGGCGACCGTGCTGGCCCCGCGGGCGCAAGGGCCGGAGCCGGTGCCGCCCGGCGTGCGCGTGGTGCGCTGTGCGGCGCCCAACCTGGAGTCGCTGTACGCCGCCGCGCGTCACGCGCTGGCGACCAAGGAGCGGCTCGTGCGCCGGCACCGCCCGGGAGGCGCGGCGGCGGGTGGGCCGGCCGGGGGA
>PMKX01000197.1 GCA_003158705.1 Actinomycetota bacterium | reverse complement strand
CCATCCAGGGTCTGCTGGAGATGGCCGGCCTGCCTTACGCCGGCGCCGGCGTGCTGGGCAGCGCCGTGGGCATGGACAAGGAACTCATGAAGGCGGCCTTCGCCCACTCGGGTCTGCCGCAGGTGGACTACCTGGTGCTGCGCGACGTCGCCGGCGCAGCCGAGAACGACGTCGCCCGCATCGAGGAGACGTTGGGGTACCCGGTCTTCGTCAAACCGGTCAACCTCGGCTCGAGTGTGGGCATGACAAAGGCGCACGATCGAGCCGAGCTCGTGACCGCCGTCGATCTGGCCCGGCGTTTCGACCGCAAAGTGATCGTCGAAGCACATGCTGCGGGCCGCGAGCTCGAGTGCAGCGTGCTCGGCAACGAAGAGCCGCGGGCTTCGCTGCCAGGCGAGATCGTGCCGGCCAACGAGTACTACGACTACGAGGCCAAGTACACGGAAGGCAAGATGGCCCTGCGCATACCGGCGCCGCTGACGCCCGCCCAAGAGGGGCGCGTGCGTGAGCTGGCGGTGCAGGCCTTCAAGGCTATCGACTGCTGCGGCTACGCGCGCTGCGACTTCTTCGTCAGCGAGCCCGACGGCCGCGTGCTCGTCAACGAGATCAACACCATTCCCGGCATGACGTCGATGAGTGCTTTCCCGCTTCTGTGGGAGGCGAGCGGTGTCTCCAACCGCGAGCTCATGACGCAGATCGTCGAGCTCGGGCGGCAGCGCCACGAGTGCCGCCGGAAGCTCATGACCACGCGGCTCGGCTAGGCGGCGCGCGCCAGTAGCCCAGGCGCGCCGCCTCAGCCCCTAGTCGGCACTGCTATCGCGTGTCGCGTGAGCCCTCAGCAATCGCTTTATCCACTTCCCGACCAAGGGCAGGTGCTGGCCGTACTTGAACACATAGGTCTTGGCCTCACGTGTGGCCGTCACCGTGACCAGTGGGCCGGTCAGCGGCTGGTCGGAGATCGTGAGGGCAGTCATGATGTCGCCGTTCGCGCGCAGGTATGAGGCCGCGGCCTGGTGGGCTGCCTGCGGGTCTTTTGTGTCAAGCAGCGTGCGCAGAGCCTCTTGGCTGGCGGCCTGCTTGGCGTCGCTACGCACCGCTCGCCAGGCCGAGAACACGTGGGCGGAGTCGAGCAAGATCACGAAGACCACGGCCGCGGCGATGAACATGACGAGGGCCTGACGAGCCAGCCCTTCCTGTCGCTGAAGACGTCGAACGCTCATGTTCCTCTTTTAGCTGTCGGCCTCGGTCCTCCTGCAAAGCAGCGGGCACCGATGGCTCGCGGCAAGCTTGACTAGTCCCCGCTCAGGCGCAGGCAGACCAGGGCGATGTCGTCACGTGTCTCGAAAGGCGGCAGCGCGCCGGCGAACGGCTCTGCCGTCGCCGGCGGCCGGCCGCTGGCAAAGCGCTGCGCATCGACGAGAAGCCGGTCGACGAGCTCCTGCGGCGCCAGGCCCTTGAGCTCCTCGAGCGCGGCGACCATGCGTGTCTCTTCGTAGAAGCGACCGGCCGGGTCGCGCATCTCGGCGATGCCATCGGTGAACAGCAGCACGGCATCGCCCGGCTTGAGCTCGACCCGCTCGGTGGGGTAGGCGTCGATCTCCGACATGTCCTGTACGCCGAGCGCGGGGGACGTGAGGGCCAGGGGCTGCTCGACGCCCGAAGGACGGAGAACGAACGGCGCCGGGTGACCGGCGGTGGCGAACGAGAAGTCGCCGGTCTTGACGTTGAGCATGGCGAAGACGAGCGTCACAAAGCGATCCTCGTCGAGCTTGTCGCGTAAGGCGTTCTGCATCTCGCGCAGGGTGTCGCCCGGCCACGCCGGCCAGCGCTGCGTCTCGACGACGGCGCGCAGCGCATACCTGGCGACCACCGTCCAGACCACCGCCTCGATGCCCTTGCCGGACACGTCGCCGACGCCGACCCCCAGCTGGCCTTCGGTGAGGTGGAAGTAGTCGAAGAAGTCGCCGCCGATACCGTCGTCGCCGCTGTTCCAGCGGCAGAGGGCGCCGATCTCGACTCCATGCACCTGCGGCGGCGCCGACGGCGCGAGCAACCGCTCGAGTCGTTTGGCCATCTCCTCGCGCTTCTCGCGCTCGACCAGATCGCGACGCTCTCCTCCGGTGATGGCATGCAAGCGCAAAGCGGCGTGCGCTGCGAGTGCGGTCAGACAGCGCACGTCGTCCGGCGAGTAGCTCTCAGGCGCGTTGCCGACCTCCAGAAAGCCCAGCACGGTGCCCGCCTCGTCGATGATGGGCACCGAGGCGAAAGACGTCAGTGCCAGCAGCTCGGTGGCCTCGGTAAGCCCTTCGGCTGTGGGCGGCAGCTCGTTGCAGACGAACGGCTTGCCGGACCGGCAGACGCGACCGGGTCCGCCTTCGCCCAGCTCCCAGCCGAGGTTGCAGGCCGTCCAGCCGTCGTCGATGTCATACCAGCCGGCGCTGGTCACGCAGGCACCATCGCACAGACCCGCCAAGCCTCGTGTCGAGTCGGTCGCCGCGCAGGCCGTCTCGATGGTCGCTTGCAGGATCGCCTCGACGTCGCCGGCCGTGTGTACCAGGCGCAAGTAGTCGACCACGCTGAGCAGGGGGTCGTAACGGTCGGGTCGGCTGGGCATGTGCCGGAGTTCGCCGCCGCCGTCGGCCCTCCTGCCCGGCCCGCCGCCGCNNTCAGGTGGAGCACGCCGACGAGGAGCGCGATGGTCACCGTCCACAGAGCGATGCCCGGCAACAGATGCTTCCAGAAGCGGCGCCTGAACCCGAGCCAGGCGAGCTGACGGCGCATCTGCGCGCCGTGCTCGTTGTCATCGAGGTAGGGCGCTCCGCGCGCCTGGAGCTGCGTCGTCAGGTCGGCGCCGTCCGCGCTGTACAGACGGAAGTAAAGCGCGTCGCCGGTGCGCCGGCGCACCAAATCGCGCTCGGCGCGCACGAAGTACTCCACCAGCGAGCAGAAGCGGTCGTCGGCAGAGAGGCCGCTGTCGGCCAGGCGCAGCTCCAGCAGCAAGCGCCGATCCTGAGGATCATAGCTGATCTGCGTGGACCAGCTCTTCTTGGCAAAGAAGGTGCCCAGGAACCGGTCGAGGTCACCGGGCAGCGTGTTCAGGAAGCGTTCGTCCATGACGGCCACGGGGCGATTCTACCCCGCAGCCTGCATCTTTCGCGGGCACGGGGGCGATACGGTAGAATGCACTGCTCGGGAACGGCAGTTCGCACAGAGGGAGACCGCATCGTGAAGATCGCCGTCATCGGCATGGGCTACGTGGGTCTGCCGCTGGCCAAGGTGTTCGCTGAGGCCGGCGTAGAAGTGGTCGGCATCGAGGCGCTGCCGGAGCGCTGCGCGCAGATCAACGCCGGTCACAGCTACATCGGCGATGTCTCCAGCGCCGACCTCGCCAGGCTCGTGGGCGAGGGTCTCGTGCGGGCGACCACGGACTACGCCGCCACCGCGGACTGCGAGGCCAGCATCATCTGCCTGCCCACGCCGCTGAACGCCAATCGCGAGCCCGACCTGACCCTGGTCAAGGAGGGCGCCCGTGAGCTGGCCCGGCATCTGCGGCCAGGCCAGCTCGTCACTCTCGAGAGCACCACCTACCCCGGCACCACGCGCCACGAGCTGGCACCCATTCTCGAAGCCGGCTCGGGTCTCAAGGCGGGTGTCGATTTCTTCGTCGCCTACTCGCCGGAGCGCGTGGACCCGGGGCGCGCCGACTACACCACGCACAGCACCCCCAAGGTGGTCGGTGGGCTCACGCCCGCATGCGCGGCGCGGGCGGCCGAGATCTACGGTCGGGCGGTGGCGACGATCGTGCCGGTCGCGACGCCTGAAGTGGCGGAGATGGCCAAGCTGCTGNNCTGGAGAACATCTTCCGCAGCGTCAACATCGCGCTGGTCAACGAGCTGGCCATGCTCTGCGACCGCATGAAGATCGACGTGTGGGAGGTGGTCGAGGCTGCCGGCACCAAGCCGTTCGGCTTCATGCCGTTTCAGCCCGGCCCTGGCCTGGGCGGGCATTGCATCCCTGTCGACCCCTTCTACCTCTCATGGAAGGCGCGCGAGTTCGACTTCTGGACCGAGTTCATCGAACTCGCCGGCAAGGTCAACGAGAAC
>PMKX01000122.1 GCA_003158705.1 Actinomycetota bacterium | reverse complement strand
TCTCGGACTACACGGCCTTCTTCTTCCAGGGCCACATCGTCGAGTTCGGCGTCACACGACAGGTCTTCGAGAACCCGGCGGAGAAGCAGACCGAGGACTACATCACCGGCCGCTTCGGCTAGGAAGGACAGGGCAGCGATGGCACGACATCTGCAGAGAGAGATCGAGAGACTCAAGAAGAAGATCCTTGCTCTGGGCGCGATCGTAGAGGACAACCTGCGCCAGGCGTTCGCCGCCATCGAGAGCCGCGACGCCGACGCCGCCCGGCAGGTCATTCTCGCCGACCTGATCATCGACGAGAACGAGGTGGAGGTGGAGGAGGAGTGNNCTCAAGCTCCTGGCCCTCTACCAGCCGGTGGCCGTGGACCTGCGCTACATCGTGGCCGTGATCAAGATCAACAACGAGCTCGAGCGCATCGGCGACCTGGGCGCCAACGTGGCCGAGCGTGCCGCGCAGCTGGCGCAGACGGAGCCCATCGTGGTGCCCGCCAAGCTGCTGCTCATGGCCGAGCGCGTCGAGTCCATGCTCCAGCGCGCCCTCGACGCCCTGGTGCGCAGCGACCCGACGCTGGCACGGCTCGTGTTGGCCGCCGACGACGAGGTCGACGAACTGTACCCGGAGCTCATCGACGAGATGAAGGCTGAGATCCGCCGTCATCTGGACCGGCTCGACGCGCTGGTGCTGCTTTTTGCCGTCGCCAGGTACCTGGAGCGGCTCGCCGACCACACGACCAACATCGCCGAGGACGTGCTCTACATGGCCGAAGGTGAGATCACCCGTCACCAGACGCCGGCGGCGATCTTCTCCCTCGAGAGCCATCAGTTCGACTCCTGACGGCGCCGGGGGCGCCGTCAGGTCTGCGCGACGACGCTGATCGCCAGAGCGGCGCTGAAGCCGGCCGCGAGCTTGGTCGTGGCCGGGGCGCGGGCGCGCACCTGAGCGACACCGGCGGCGGCCTTCCAGGTGATGGTGAAGGCGCCCTGCTTGTCCTGCTTGCCGCCGGCCGCGTCGGTCCAGACGCTGCCCTTCTTGGTCTGCAGCCACACCTTGCCGCCGGCGGTAGGCGGGGCCACGGTGCCGGTGAACTGGACGCTGCTGCCGGCCTGCACCGGCGCGCCGGCCCCGCTCAGCTTGACCGCCTGCTTGACGGTCACCACGGTGTGCGGCGACTGGGCGTCGCCGTGCGTGAAGTAGTACTGGGTCGTGGCCGCGGGCGCGACCGTCAGCGCGTAGGTCGAGTAGTACGCCTTCTTGCCGCTGCCCAGTGACTGACTGGCGCGGTGCGTGGCCACGTCGACGGTGTGCCACGCGCTGCCGCTCTTGAAGTTCAGGGTCACCTTGGTGCCTTTGGCGAGCGCCGGGTAGATGCGCCCGCTCACGGTCACTTTGTCGCCGGCGCTGATCGTCTTGTGCTGGGCGGCCGCCGGGCTGATGGACATGGTCGTGAAGTACACCCAGGTGTCACGCAGATTGAGAGCAAAGCGCAGCGTGGAGCCCGAGACCCAGGTGATGCCCTTGTCGCCGATGATGGCCGCCTTCACCACGCGCGGCGAGACGCCGCGCTTGACCACGTAGATCGACTGCAGGACGCCCTTGACGCCGGCGGGGTGGCTGGCGCTGTAGGTGCCCAGGTCGCCGGCCAGCTTGGCGGCCGACCAGTGCATGGGGTCCTCGGGCCAGATGTGCAGCGGCGAGTAGTAGTCGTACTTGTCCACCACGCCCTTCAGGTACGGCACCGGGGACGTCTGCCACACGTTCTCGATGTTCTCGGTGTGGCCGCCGGACGTGGAGAAGTAGAAGGCCTCGATCGGCTTGCCGCCGTAGAGCGGCACCACGCCGGCGGTCTGGTTGACGGCCTTGGTGGTCGCCGCCGCCCACTGGTCGGTGCCCACGTAGCACTGGCTGCGCGCCGTGCAGTACACGTCGAAGGGACCGCTGCCGCCGCGTGCCCGCACGGCGAACGAGCGTGCCGCCACGGCCTGCGCCTTGAGCGATTCCAGCGGCCACGACGGCGAGACTTCGCGCGGCAGCACGCCGCAGATGTACTGCTCCAACGGCAGCCGATTGACCACCATCAGGCCGCCGCTGTAGTGGATCAGGCGCAGCGTACCCTTGTAGTGGCCGGCGTAGCCGATCTGGCTCTCGTTGGCGAGCTTGAGCGGGTGCGTGCCGGGCGTGAACAGCAGCGGCGCGCCGAAGCTGTAGCTCTTGCCGCCGGCGCTCACGCGGTACTTGGCGCCGCTCCAGGTGACCGTGGCCGTGGAGCCGCCGGGCAGTGTCTTCGGGTCGCCGCCGCCGGCGACAGTGTAGGCGCTCGCCGAGGAGACCTTCGCCGAGCCCATCCCCTCGTTGAGCATCACGCGCATGGAGTCGTTGGCGACGTGGCCCAACTTAACGCCGGTGTAGTAGTGCTCGATGATCTGGTCGTAGGTCCAGCCGTGCTTGGCGTAGCCGTAGGCGCCCCACTGGCACATGCCGATGCCGTGACCCCAGCCGCGGCCGACCAGCGTGAACATGGTCTGGCTGGCGCCGCTCGCTGTGGGCGCGGCGGCGAGGGTCACGAGCAGCAGGGCGACGATGCTCGCGGCGCCGCTGGCGGCGCTGCGCCGAACACGACGGGCGAAGCCGCCTCGCAAGCTGGGGGATGTCGGGGAAGTGCCGATCATGGTCGCAAAGCCGGGGGTGCTGCGTATCTCGATTCTACCAGACTGTTCTGCCATCGCCGGGGATTCCCTCTACCTTGACCGTCGCCGCGTGGGGAGCGGCGCGTCGCCGCCGGTGGCGCGCCACCCTCACTTGGGCAGGGAGGCGGTGCCTGGCGCAGAACGCTAAGGTGTTGCCGTTGACCAGCCGATAGGCTGGAGTATGCGTCCGCCGAACGCCCAGGAGGATCCGCGCCAGATGCAGCTGACCATCAGCGAGCGAGTGCCGCTCGTCATCGTCGCCTTTCTGGTGGCGCTCGCACTCTTGGTGCTGGGCGCCGCGGCCGCTCCCGGCGCCGGCGCTCAGACCTACAAGGATGTGGGCAAGCACTACTGGGCCTACTCTTCCATCAAGTGGGTCACCAACCGCGGCCCGGCCGGCAACAAGCTGCTCGACGACTTCGGCAGCAAGTTCAAGCCCGACCAGCCGCTCACACGTGAGCAGCTCGCCCGCACGCTGGTGATCGCTCTCGGCATGCAAGACGAGACCGTCAAGCCCGTGGCGCTGCCCGACATGCCGCCCAGCGATCCGTACTACTGGTTCGTGCAGATCGCCCTCGCCCGCGGCCTCGTGTCGGCCACCAACGACGGCTTCCACCCCGACCAGCCGGTGCTGGAATGGCAGGCCGACCGCGCCGTGGTGCGCCTGCTCAAGCGCCTGAACCCCAAGAACGACTGGAACATGCTCACGGCTCTGGACCCCAGCAAGTGGGAGCCCAACAAGGGGTGGAAGACCGGCGCGCCCGGCTACCTGCCCTGGGAGGTGGCGGCGCGCCAGCTCGGCCTGCGCTACGATCATCCCGCCGACAAGCTCGAGCTCTTTCCCACCGAGGCGATGCCGCGCGGCGAGATGGCCTACACGCTGCGCGCCGCCCTGAACCTCTCGACGTGGCAGATCGGCAGCCTCAGCAGCTTCGACAAGGTGACGCTGCCGCCGCTGAGCGCGCGCCAGAAGCAGGTCATCGCGTTCGCGCTCGACTACGTCGGCTACCCCTACGTGTGGGGCGGCGAGTGGGACGGCAAGGACTCGCCCTACGGCTGGCAGGCACACGGCGGTTTTGACTGCTCGGGCTTCGTCTGGTGGGTGCTGAAGATCCACTTCAAGTACCCGATCTCGGTGAACGAGCGCGGCGCCTCCAACATGGCGCAGTCGGCCAAGCCGCGCATCTCGCGCAAGAAGCTCCTGCCGGGCGACATCATCTTCTTCGGGCCGCACGGCCCTTCGTCGGCGTGGAACACTATCTACCACGCCGCTATCTATGTGGGCAACGGCTGGTTCATCCAGTCCACGGGCTCGAGCGACGGCGTCTCGCTGGCCTCGCTCGACTGGCCCGGCTACTGGAAGACCTACTTCGCCTGGGGTCGCCGGGTGCTCAAGAAGAGTGAGCTCTAGCGCCGCAAGCGCGCCGCCGGTCTGACCTGCGCGGCGAAGTCGGATAGACTCGCCGAGAAACCATGGATCGACGTCTCCTACACTTGGTCGTCACTCTGCTCGTCGTGGGCGCGACGTTTGCTGCGGCGCTCGGCGTGCGTCCTGCAACGGCGAGCGCCGCCGACCTAACCGTGCCCACCTTGACGGTGAGCGTGACGCCTGACCACGTCGACTACGGTCACACCGTCAACGTCACGGGCACGCTCCAGGTACACGACGTCACCGTGACGTTGTGGCGCCAGCGCGCCGACGAGAGCGACTTCACGCAGGTGTCGAGCAAGGTGACGGCAGATGACGGCAGCTTCGCCTTCACCCCCCTGCCGCAGATGAACACCGTCTACCGAGTGGAGTACGCCGGCGACGGCACCACCTGGGCGGCGACCTCCGCGGACGTGAGCGTGACGGTGCGGCCCGTACTCACGCTCACGGCGTCGGCCGAGGTCTGGCAAGGCCAGAACGTGACGCTGCACGGGTCGCTCAAGCCGCTGGGCAGCGGCACGAAGGTGACCATCGAACGGCGCTCGGGCGGCGCGTGGCAGACCTGGAGCAAGGTCAAGCTCAGTGCCTCGTCCAGCTTCAGTGTCGCTCTCAAGGCAAGCCGGCCCGGCAAGCTCATCGTGCGCGCCGTGAAGGTCAGCGACGACGCCTTCGGCGCGGCGTTCAGCCCGTCGCGCCGGGTCAAGGTGCGCGACGGCAACCCGTACGGCGTGCCGGCCTCATACGCTCACTTCATCGTCGTCGACATCTCGAAGTACGAGCTCTACTACCACGAGCACGGCCTGGTCGTGCGCGTGTTCCCCTGTGTGACCGGCAAGCCGAGCACGCCGACGCCGATAGGCCAGTGGGCCGTCTACCAGAAGCAGTGGGCTCCCGGCGGGCAGTACGGTGCCGCTGCCCTTTGGTATCACGGCCCGTACGGCATCCACGGCACCAACCAGCCCGGCCTGCTCTCGCGCTTCCCGCGCAACTACTCGCACGGCTGCACCAGGTTGTACAAGCAGGACATCCTCTGGCTGTATGCGCATTGTCCGGTGGGCACGCCGGTGCGCAACGTGCCCTGATCTAGCTGCCAGCGCTTGCGCGTTGCGCGGCTGGCCGAGTACAGTGCCAACGTCCCTTCGCACGTCACGAGGTGTGCCATGAAACGTGCCTTTGCTCTCTCACTGGCGGTCTGTGCCCTGGCCGTGCTCTACGCGCCGGCAGGCGCCGCCGCCCTGCAAGTCGGCCCCGGCGGCCAGCCGCTGCAGGCGCCGGGTGCGGACCCGCTGCCCACGCCGACGCTGACCCTGGCTGCGACGCCGCCCATCGTCCCCTTCGGCGGCTCGGCCAAGCTCAAGGGCACCATCAAGGATCTCGTCGGCAGCACCGTGGATCCCGGCGTCACCGTATCGCTGGCCGCGATGCCGGCCGGCGCGCTGACCTTCACGGAGGGTGTGGCCACGACGACCATCGACTCTAAGGGCGCCTTCTCTTTCACCGTCAAGCCGGCGCTGAACACCACGTATGAGGTGTCGTTCGCCGGCGACACCACGTGGGGCGCGGCCACCAGCCCGGATGTGCCGGTGGGCGTGCGGCCGCAGCTCACGTTCAAAGCCCCGGCCTCGCTCTGGCAGCATCAGCAGCGCACGTTCAAAGGCAGCTCCACGCCGGCGATGCCAGGCGCCTCAGTCACCATCGAGCACAAGGCAGGCGGCGTCTGGAAGAACTGGCGCACGGTCACGTTGAGCGCCAAGTCCAGCTTCAGCTCGGCCTGGAAGCCCGCCGACGACGGCATCGAGTACTTCCGTTTGAGCTTCGCCGGCGACGACTCCTTCGCCGCCATCACTACGCCTTCGCAGCG
>PMKX01000119.1 GCA_003158705.1 Actinomycetota bacterium | reverse complement strand
CGCCAGCACATCGGCGAAGCCTTCGGACCAGCGCTCCAGCGCCTCCTCTTCGGCCACCTCGTGCGGCACCTCGATGAGTGCCAGGCCGAGGCCGGCCGCCTCCTGCGCCTGATGGTACTTGAGGTCGCCGGTGATGAGCACGTCGGCCACGCCGGCCGCGGCGGCCACCAGCGAGCCGCCCGAACCGGGCAGGCAGGCGACGCGGTGCACGGAGCGCCGCGCGTCGCCGGCAAAGCGTACGTGCGGCAAGCGGAAGAGCGCCGCCACATCGGCCGCCAGGCGGCCGAGCGGCTGCGGCGCGGCCAGACTGCCGACGCGGCCCAAGCCTTGCACCCGCGACTGGTTCTCGATCGCGTACACGTCAAAGGCCGGCTCCTCGTAGGAGTGGGCCGCCACGAAGGCGTCGATGACGGCGTCCTTGAGATGCCGCGGGAACACGGTCTCCAGGCGCAGCTCGTCCGATGTCTGGGCGTGTCCCACGGCGCCCACACTGGGCCGCGCGCCCTCCCGGGGCACGAAGCTGCCCTGGCCGGCCACCGTCCAGGCGCAGTGCGCGTACTTGCCGATGTCGCCGGCGCCGGCGCTGAAGATAGCCTGACGCACGGTCTCCAGGTCGTCGGCGGGCACGAAGCCGACCAGCTTGCACCAGTCGAGCGCCGCCGGCGCTAGCGGCTTGGCGTCTTCAAGGCCGAGCGCCGCTGAGATGATGTCGGCGAGGCCGCCGGCCGTCTTGTCGAGGTTGGTGTGGGCGACCACCACGGTGACGCCGACTGCCGCCGCGCGCAGCAGCACGCGGCCCACCGGCGTCTCGTCGCTCACCGCCGTGAGCGGCGTGAACACGAGCGGATGATGCGCCAGCACAACCTGACAGCCCTGGCGCTCCGCCGCCGCCAGCGTGGCCTCGTCCACGTCGAGGGTCACCAGCAGGCGACGCACGGCGGCGCCGGGCGAGCCCACATGCAGGCCCACGTTGTCCCACGGCTCGGCCAGCGCAAAAGGCGCCAGGCGGTCGATCTCGGCCAGAAGCTCGCGCACGATCATGCGGCGATTGTACCACCAGCCCCACGGCCGCCCGCGCACACCGTCGGGCAGGCTTTGTGGCGCCGGGGCCGTAAACAATCTACGCTTGCCCGAACGCCGCGGCCGCCGGCTGCGGCGTTCGCCGAACGGGAGGAAGCGACGGACTCGATCAGCAGCACGCGCAAATGGCTGGCCGTCGCTGCACTCTCCATCGGCGTCGTCATGGCCTTGCTCGACACCACNNCAGGTCTCGTGGGTGCTCAACGGCTACAACCTGGGGCTCGCGGTGCTCTTCCTGCCCATGGGCCGCATCGCCGACCGCCTGGGCAAGAAGCCGGTGTTCATGGCCGGCCTGCTGGTGTTCGCCGGCTTCTCGTTCGCCTGCGGGCAGGCAGGCTCCGTGCACGGCATGATCGGCTTTCGCGTGGGCCAGGCACTGGGGGCAGCGGCCATAGTGCCGGTGTCGCTGGCGCTGCTGCTGCAGATCTTCCCGCGCACGCAGCGCGGCCTGGCCGCCGGCCTGTTCGGCGCCCTTACGAGCCTGGCCGCCGCTCTGGGCCCCGTCGCCGGCGGCTACATCATCGGCCACTGGGACTGGCGCTGGATCTTCTACATCNNGCCACCGAGACCGCCCTCGACTACGCCGGCATCGTCCTGGCAGCCGCCGGTCTCTTCTGCCTCACGCTGGCCATCATCCAAGCCAACGAGTGGGGCTGGACCTCGCTGCGCGTGCTGGGCTTGTTCGCGGTGGCCGTCGTGACCCTCACCGGGTTCACGTTCTGGGAGCTGCGCGTGCCCACGCCGATGCTGGAGCTGCGCCTGTTCCGGCGGCGCACGTTCGCGGCCGCCAACGTGGCCGTGGCCACGGTGGACATCGCCATGATGGGCGCCGCCTTTCTGCTAGTCATCTTCCTCGTCGGCGTGCTCGACTGGACCGAGCTGCGGGCCGCCTTCGCCATCACCCCCATGCCGCTGACCGGCTTGCTGCTGGCGCCGTTCGTCGGGCGGCTGGTTGACCGAGTGGGCCCGCGGCCGCTGGTGATACTCGGCGCGCTGGCCTCGGCCGGCGGCCTCTACAGCCTCGCCTCCATCGGTCTGACCACCACCGCCGGCGACGTCGCCTGGCGCATGGCCCTTGTGGGCGCCGGCTTTGGCCTCTCGCTGCCTTCGCTGATGGCCGCCGGCATGAGCACGCTGCCGGAGCACATGCGCGGCGTCGGCTCCGGCGCCCTGAACACGGCGCGCCAGCTCGGCTTCGTATTCGGCGTGGCCATCCTGGTGGCCGTGTTCTCGCACACCGCCACCACGGCCGCCCACGGCGCCGCCGCCGAGGCCACACTCATGGTCAAAGGCCAGACGCTGCTGCCGCAGGATCTCAAGCAGGCGATGCTCTTGCGCGTGGACGCGGCCGGCAAGATAGACGTCTCCAAAGGCATCACCGAGATCAGCAAGCTGGGCAACCCCACGGCGGGGGCGCCGCAACCGCCACCCGGCACCCTGGAGGCCTACGTGATGGACCTCGCCACCGACCGTCTCAAGTACATCTTCCGGAGCTGGGTGGTGGACGCCTTCGACTGGCCGCTGTTCGTGGCCGCCATCGCCGCCCTGCTGGCCATTGGGCCGGGCCTGCTGCTCGGAGGGCGCCTGCCGCCCGAAAGCAGCTACCTGGGCAAGGCCAACCGCGAGGGCGACGGCACCGCCGCGACCGCCGGGGGCGCCGGGGCCGCCGGCTCAGACTAGCGCCCCCGGCCTCCTCACCCAGCCTTGGCCGCGCTCAGTGCCGCCACGATCTTCTCGATCTCGGCGTCCTGCGCGGCCAGATGGGCCTGGATCTGCTTGGCCTCTTCGAGCACGGCGGCCGCGTCGTTGTAGGTAGCCTCGGCACGGGCGTCGGCGGCGGTGGCTTGCACGTTCTGGCCGACGATGATGATGGGCAGCAGCACCAACTGCAGGAACGTCTGGGCGATCCAGGCGATGATGATGATCGTGTTGCCGGTCTTGAACGCCGACGGAGCGCTGATCAGGGCGAGCACCGTGAACAAGTAGGCGCACCACATGGTGCCGACGACGAGGGTGATCTTCAGCCCGACCTTGGCGTTGAGGCGCCCCATCATGCTGGGCCCGTGGACCTGGGCCACGGCGGCGGCGACCGTAGGCGGCCCCGCCGCCTTGCGCTGCTCTATGTGCGGGTGCTCGACGTACTCAAAGATGCCGGACATGGGGCCTCCGCTCGGTGGATTGTGTGGTCACGTTGCACGACCCTCGGGCTGGGGTCCGCCCTCGGGCGCCAGAAGCAACTTGATCTCCTCGACCTCTTTGGTCAGGTGCTCGAGCAGGATCTCGGCCTTGACGTTCACCTGGAAGTCGCTGTCGGCCTGCAGGCGGTCACGGGTCGCTTGCCGCTGCTGGCTCATCATGATGACCGGCGCCTGGATGGCCGCCAGGCAGGAGAGCACCAGGTTGAGCAGGATGAACGGGTAGGGATCCCAGTGGCGCACGAGCACGACGACGTTCACCAGGATCCACAGGCCGAGCACCCCGATGAAGCTCAAGATGAAGGTCCAGCTACCCGCCTTGCTGGCCAGCACGTCGGCGGCGTGCTGGCCGAAGGTCGTGCGCTCCTGGTGCAGGGCGTTGACGTCGCGGCTCGCCCTGCTGCTGAGCACCTCCGCCACGTAGTCTTCGAGCCGCTGCACCCACTCCACGTCGATATAGGAAGTGCTCGGCCTCTCCATGTGCGCCTCCTCCCGTTCCCGTTGCGGCCACTTTACGCGAGGACGGGAAAGCTGGGTAGACGGCAGGCGACCGGCCCGACGCGGACGATCCGGGTGAGCGCCAGCCCAAGGTCGTGAGGCTCCGGGCGTTCTGAACCATGGATGGCCGCAGTCTTCGCCGCCGTGTCAGCCGGCGACCACCACCATGTTCCTGCCGGTGTGCTTGGCTTCGTAGAGCGCGGCGTCGGCGGCTCGCACGAGCGCGCCGCCGTCTTTCATCGCGGGCGTGAGCAGGGCGACGCCGATGCACGCCGTGATGCCCCGCGGCACATCATCGGCCTTTCCGGCGGTGACCTCGACCTCGTGGCAGATGCGCTTGGCGACGCCCACGGCGCCACCGCCGTGAGCTCCGGCGCGGGCAACACCTTCGTCACCCGGCCGCACCTGCAGGTCGCCCTTCGACTCGGCACCGTCCGGCGGCGTGTTGGGCAGCATCACGGCGAACTCATCACCGCCGTAGCGCGCCGCCAGGTCGATGTGTTGGCGCAGCCCTGCCTGCAGGACTTCGGCGACGATGCACAGGACTCTGTCGCCGGTCACGTGGCCAAAATCGTCGTTGAAGGCCTTGAAGCCGTCGATGTCGATCATCAGAAGTGTGAGCGGCAGGTTGTAGCGGCTCGCCCGGACGAACTCATCGTACAGACGTTCCTGAAACCGGCGGTGGTTGCACAGGCCGGTCAGTCCGTCGTTGTCGGCCTTTTCCTGCAGTGACCGGTACAGGCGCACGTTCTGGAAGGCGAGCGCCGCCAGCTCGCCGATGCCGCGCGCCAGCTCGATGTCCTCGGCGGTGAAGCGTCGCTCCTCGCGTGTCTCGATGAGGCGCATGAGGCCCTGAGGCAGACCTTTGTAGATTAGCGGCACGTTCAGGCTCGAGCGTTCGCCACGGTCGGTCATCTCTGAGCGCATGGCTGCGTCGAGGTCGGGGTCCGAGGTCTGCTCGACCTCCGCGCCGCGCTCGAGGACAACACGGCCGGAAGGACGTGGGTTCGGGAGTCGGCCGGTGCGGCCGCGACGGCCGCCGCTCACTTCCTCCCGTTCGTAGGCCACCAGCGGCGTCAGCATGTCGTTGTCTTCCGTGTACTCGTTGATGATGCAGCGCGACACGAGCAGGGCCTCGGCCGCCTCTCGTGCCATCACGTCGAGGGCCTCTTCGAACACGAGGGTGGAGGTGAGAGCGGCCCCGATCTCGCGCAGCGCCTGGAGCTGGCGATTCTGCTCCTCCAGCCGCCGGAGTACCCCAGCGTTGCTGATGGCGATCGCCGCGTGCACGGCGAGCTGCCCGAGGAGTGTGCGCTCGGCCTGCGTGAAATGCCGCGGCTTGCGCGTCTCCACGAGGCCGAGCACACCGATGACGCGGTCGTCGTAGACGAGTGGCGTGTCGATCGTGGTCTGGAAGCCCCACTTCTCGAAGGACGCTCGGTCGGTGAGCGGCAGGTCGTGGTCGTCGCCGTGCAGCTCGACGGTCTGCCGGTCCTCGACGACGGTGCGCATGCCCTCCCAGTCGTCGAGCTCCGCGGTGTCGCCGACGCTGTCGCCGTAGGGATTCTCCTCAGCGGTGCACCAGGTGGCCATGAACGTGACGCGCCGCGCGCCCGGCTCGTACTCCCAGATGTCGCAGGAGAAGACGTCCATGGCTTCGCAGATCTGGCGGGCGATCGTGTGGATGCCTTCTCGCGTCAGGCTCGACGCCAACGTGGCGCCCACCTCGGCAAGGATGCTCTGTGGCGACCTTCGCGCGGCCATAGACGCATACTACCACTTCGGGCGTGTGATAATGAGGCTCCCGGATAGACGGTCGAGCCCGGCGGCGTTAGAGCTGGAGTGGCGAATCTGGCCAGACAGCTTCCAAACTTGCGCAAACAGGTCCGACTTCTGTCGAGGCAACCCCCGCGTCTGATCCGTGTCTGGTCATGCTTCCCCGTGTCTTCTACGACGGTGAAGGCGGCAGGGCTACGATACCGTCAGCAGAACGACGAACGCCACATAGAGGCCGACGATAACGGCGCCCGCCCGTCGGTCGAGGCCACGGCCCCTGAACGCCAGGCCCAACGCGACCAGCGTGAGGCCGCCGTACCACCCAGCCACCGTCAGGGCGCCACCCGACATGGTGCCGGCGCCCAGGATCACGGCAGGGATGAACAGCCCGACGATCACGTTGAGCGTGTTGCTGTTCATCGCCTCAGCCAAGGTGGCAGATCCCCGGCCGCGCGAGGCGAAGTAGACGGCCGCGACCGCGTTCGGAAGGCTTGTGGTCGCGGCCAGCACGACGCCGCCGAGCAGGATGCTCGAGAGACCAAGGCTGGCTCCGAGCGTGGTCGCGCCCCGTTCCATGGCCACGCTCGCGCCCACCACGGTGGCCAGCGCCACCAGGGCAGCGCCGGCGTCCCTCCAGCCGCCGGCGCGAGGGTGGATGGCCGCGGAGAGCTCGAGCTCCTCTTCTCTGACCGCTGAGGCGAGCCAGGTCCGCCAGCTTGATGGGAGCGGAAGACCACGTCGGCGCGCCGGCGGCAGAGCCGAGACGAAGAGGTACGGCACAAAGAGGATCAGGGTCAGCCCCAGACCCACCGCCGGCGTGAGCCAGCCCGCCACCAACACGAGGGCCATCGCCGCCACCCAGACGGCCACCACCCCTTCGAAGGCCACGACCCTCCGGTGCAGCGCGATGCTGCCGGCGACGAGGGCGCTCAGGCCGAGAAGCGCCGCGAGGTTGAACACATTGGAGCCCAGCAGCACACCCACGCTCACGTCTCGCTGCCCGCGGGCGAGGGCCGTGACGGCCGTCGCTATCTCGGGCGAATCGGCCGCCAGGGCGGCGGCGATGCCCAGCATCGCTTCCGGCGCCCCGAAACGCGCGCCCAGCCGCTCCAGCCTGGTCACCAGGAGCACGCTGGCGCCGAGACTGAGGACCGCACCGAAGATGAAGAGGAAGGCTGCCACCCGCGGGCCGCCGCAGACTAGGAGTTGCGCACGAGCGCGCCGTCCAGCCCGGCCGCCACGGGGAGCACCATCGCTGCGACTCGGTAGGCGGGGTTGAGCGCCGACCAGACCTCGTCGAGCAACTCGGCGCCGTCCCGCGCGGCACAGCCCGTCTCGATGAAGGGCTGGCCGCCGGCGATGGTCTGTCCGTTGGAGCGA
The DNA here is from genome assembly GCA_003158705.1 of Actinomycetota bacterium. Taxonomy (GTDB): domain Bacteria; phylum Actinomycetota; class Thermoleophilia; order UBA2241; family UBA2241; genus FEN-672. The sequence continues at coordinate 9,306 of PMKX01000119.1, read as the reverse complement.
TAGGTGGTCAGAAGCACCGCCTCGCGTGGCTCGAGATCACGCACGGTCATGGTGACGATGTTGCTGGCCCGCCGGGCTCCGGTGCTACACCGGGCAACGCCCATGACGGCCAGGTGCCCCAAAGGACGCTGCATGATCGCCGTGATGCGGTCGGTGTTGATGGGGGCATCCGGCTCGTGCTCGAGGTTGTCGAGCGCCGTAGATGGCTGCTCTCCGCGAGCAAGCCGTGCCGCCACGGCCGCGACTTGCGCTCCGTTGCCGAACACCAGCCACTCGGGCGATGCCGTGGCAGCGATGTAGTGACGCAGAGGGTCAAAGCCGACGTCGCTCTTGGCGGCCACCGCCAGCTCCCCCGCGTCGGTCAGACGTATCTCACGCTCACGAGAGGCCTCGCTGCGCCCCGTGACAAAGTAGCTGCCCACCACGCCGCCGCCGCCGGTGCGCGCGCAGAGGATGCCGCGTCCTGGATAGGCGTTATCAGCCAACACGCGGGCGAGGTCTGAGTTGTGGCTGGAGTGCAGCGAGAGCCGGCGCGAGCTAGTCAACGTCGGGCAAGTGCTCGGCCTTGCCCTGCTCCGGCGGCGCGCCGACGATCAGGACGACTGCCTCGACATCGCTCTCGTTGCGGAGTTGCTGGCCGGTGTCGGTCTCCACCACGGCGACCGAGCCGCACGGCAGTTCGACGCGCTCGGGCGGGTCGCCAAGGAGGAGCGTCAGGGTGCCTGCGAGCACGACGAACATCTCTTCCTGCGCGTGCTCGATGTGGCGGCCGCCGCGTGAGCCGGGCGGCAGACGCCAGATGTTGGCGCGCGAGTTGTGCAGAGCGTCCGAGAGAGGCGCGATGCTGCGGCTCATGTCGCCGCCCTTGGGCGGCCGGAACTCGCACTCGTCGAGTCTGAAGATCGTATATCCCATGGCGGCAGGCTAACTGACCGGCCGCGGCCGCGCAAGGCCTGGTCCCTGGATGATGGTGGTGGACAGCTTGCGAACCCGCGAATCAGGCGTTGTCGTAGGCTCGCTGCAGCTCGCCGATGTCGAGCTTCTTCATGCCGAGCATGGCCGTGACGGCTCGCCTAGCTGCCGCGGCATCGCTGCCGCCGAGCAGCCCGTTCAGCGCCCTGGGCACGACCTGCCACGAGACCCCGAACTTGTCGGTCAGCCAGCCGCACTGGCCTTCTTGCCCACCATCGGTGAGCTTCTCCCATAGCTCATCCACCTCTTCCTGGGTGTCGCAGTGGGCCATGAACGACACGGCGGGAGAGAAGGTGAACTCCGGACCGCCATCCAGTGCCAGATACTCCTCGCCGTCGAGCACGAACTCCACCGTCATGACCGATCCGGCGGGGCGCGGCGACCCCTCCGGGAAGTAGGTCGTGCTGACGATTCTCGAGTTCTTGAAGACGGAGACGTAGAAGTCGGCGGCCTCCTCGGCCCTGCCGTCGAACCAGAGGCAGGGAGTGATCTTCTGCATGTGAGTCCCCTTTCGGACGTCACTTGGCGCTCGTGCGCCTGCCGCTCGTGTGCTCGGCGGCGCTCGGTCCCTGGGCGGCGGGTGCTATGACGAGGCCGGCGGGACCGGCGGCTGCGCCGCCCACCCCGCCGGCCCACAAAGTGCTTCCTAGGCCGCCTTCGCCCGGTAGTCCACGGACTCAGGCTCCTCCGCCCAGGTGATGCGCGGCTCGCTGACCACGCCACCCTGCTCCATCGCCGCCTTCAGCGAGGGGTCGGACGCGAACGCCTCGGCCTGCTCCCTGGAGGGGAAATGGTTGACGATGGTGATCTCGTTGAGATCGTCGAGCCCCCGGTACAGCTCATGGCCGGTGGCGCCGTGACGCCTGCGAATGTCTCCGTGCTCTTCGAACGCGGGCTTCCACGTGTCGTAGTCGCGTACTTTGTGCTGCACGATGAGAACCATGATCGCCTCACACTCTAGTCGGGAACGCCGCTCCTCTCCGGAGTCGCGCGCTTGCCCGCAAACAATAGTGGGTCGTACCGCACTAAAGGCATCCGCAAACGTGCCGGTCGGCAACGGTGACTCAGGCGGGCCAGGTGCCGACGTAGGTCTCGATGCTGCGCAGTGGCGCCTGCTGCTCGGCGCCTTTGGGCTCGTCGGAGAAGCGGTAGTCCTTCTTGCGCAGGTACTCGTCGAGCTCGCGGGCGTCGGCGTCGAGCACCCGCAGATGCTTCTCCAGCAGCGGCCCGACGATGGCCTCGGCGGGGTCCTTCGTCAGCGCTAGAAGAAGATGAGGCCGACAGAGCAGGCCCGGCGACGAGACGTATTCGTCGAGGAACGAATCGTTCGTGAGCTCCTCGAGGAGTGTGTCCACCTTGCTCTCGGCGGACTCGGTCGCCGCCTCGCACAACGGGCAGCGGGCCCTCGAGCGCAGCACTGCCAGGGCCTTGCGCGCCCGCCTTCCCCGCCTGGTCTCGGCCAGCGCCCTCGTCAGCGCCTCCCGGTCTGCCTGCAGCAAGTCCCGCATCACGTCGGCCACACCGCTCACGTTGTAGGTCTGCGTCGTCACCACACCGTAGAGCAGGCGGAAGTGCGCGCGACAGAGGCCCTTGGCGCGCGCGAGACGCTTGCGCAGCCCGATGTCGCTCAGGCCTTCGTAGGCGAGCCAGTGCACGCGCGCCCGCTCCTGATCTTCGAGCACGGTGCACAGGGGGCACTGGCCGCGCGCGGCGGTGCGCACTGCCTCGCGCAACTTGACGCCGTGGGGATCGCCCGACGTTCGTCGCTGCGGCGCGTACTTCTCGAAGTCGAGCAATCCCATATGGCCTCCCAAAGAGAAAGGCCCCTGGCCGAACGAACCTGCCAGAAGCCATCAGCGCCTCACCGCGCATGTTCGCGAGCCTCATCGCGTACCTTCTTCATACACCACGGGCCACGCACGCTCAACCCCTGCTACAGCTCGGCGCGCTGCTGTCGATACCAGGGAAGATCTGCCGGCCGTGCCGCAGGGTCGGAGCTGACGGCGGCGAACCGAGAGACGAGGGTTCCCGCGAGGCGTCTTTCACCTCGGCGGAGCAGCTCGCAGCTAGATTCATCCCAGGAGGGGCTCACATGAAGTCAAGAAGTTTCTTGAAGGTCACGTTCAGGACGTTCTCGCTGGCACTGCTTGTCCTCGGCGTTCTCATGTCGTTCGCCCCCAACGCGCTTGCTCTGTTCACGAACGGCGATTTCGAGAGCGGCAACATCGCGGCACCGTGGGTCAAGACCAACTTCATCAATCCCGGGCTCCTGGGCGCCGCTCCGTTCAGCGGGGCCGACATCCAGCGCAACGCCGGTGGCTCGGACCTGACGCTGCGCCTCGGCCCCTTCGCCACCATGAGCCAGACTGACGCCAACACCGGCGATGCCCTGCACTTTCCGCTCTCAGGCAACTACTGCGCCGTCATCAACTTCCAGGGCAAGAACCAGAACGCCAACTCCCTGGCGCAGCAGGACGTCACCTCGGCCAGTGACGTGGCGCCGGACGGCAGAATCCACGTCATGTTCACCTGGGCCGGTGTGGTGCAGAACCCGGTGCACACAGACACAGAGCAACCGTACATCTACATCGCCTTGACGGACGTGACCAAGGGCACGCTGCTGTATGAGACGTTCAACTTCGCCGGCACAAGCGCCGTCTGGCACAACGTCCCCGCATCCAACCCCCTCGTTCAGTACACCGACTGGCAGATCATCGACATCCCGTGCGACTCCTCGATGGTCACAGTCGGCGACACGGTCAAGATCGAGGCCGTGGCCGCGGGGTGCAGCCTGGGCGGCCACTGGGGCTACCTGTACGTCGACCGCTTCGGCTCGTTCTACCCCGTGACGCCGGTCATCACGGCCAACGACAAGCCCTTCGACGGCACCACCGCCGCCACTATCGCCACTCGTTCGCTCACTGGCGTGAGGCCGGGTGACGACGTCAGCCTCACCGGCGGCACGGCCACCTTCGACACCGCCGCCGTGGGGACCGGCAAGACGGTCACGGCCTCCGGGCTGAGCTTGACCGGCGCCGACGCCGGCAAGTACATGCTCACGTCGTACTCGGCCACGACCGCCGCCGGCATCTACACAACGCCGACGGTTACGACGACGGTGCCGTCGTCGGTGACCGCCGCGACCGCGGCCGGCGGCGGCAACGTCACGTCGGACGGCGGCGGCGCGGTCACCGCGCGCGGCGTCTGCTGGAGCACGTCAGCGAACCCGACGGTCGCCAACAGCCACACCACGGACGGGATCGGCACCGGGGTCTTCACGAGCTCACTCACCGGACTGACCGAGAACACGACGTACCACGTCCGTGCCTATGCGACTAACGGGGCCGGCACCTCGTATGGCAGCGACCGCACGTTCACTACAACCTTCACGGTGAGCTTCGTCACCGACGGCACTGCCGGCGCCTCACTCACGGGCACCGTGACCCAGAGCGTGCCCAGCGGCGGCAGCAGCACCGGCGTCACCGCCAACGCCCCCGTCGGTCACCATTTCGTCAACTGGACGTACGGCTCGTCGTCGTCGACCAACAACCCGCTGACGCTGAGCCCGATCAACGCGAGCATCACCGTCACCGCGCATTTCGCCATCAACACGTACGCACTCAGCTACACCCATGGCGCCCATGGCACGCTCACCGGCAGTACATCGCAGACGGTCGACTACGGCGGCAGCGGCACCGCGGTGACCGCCGTCCCGGACACCGGCTACCACTTCGTCAGTTGGAGCGACGGCTTGCTCACCGCGACCAGGACAGACGCCAACGTGTCGGGAGACTTGAGCGTCACCGCCAGCTTCGCCATCAACACCTACACGCTCAGTTATGCCCATGGCGCCCATGGCACGCTCGCCGGCAGTGTGTCGCAAACGGTCGACTACGGTGGCACCGGTACTGCGGTGACCGCCGTCCCTGACACGGGCTACCACTTCGTCAGTTGGAGCGACGGGGCGCTCACCGCCACACGCACTGACAGTGGCGTCAGCGATGACCTCGATGTCACTGCCACCTTCGCCATCGACACCTTCACGGTCAACGCCAGCGCCGGCAACCACGGCAGGATCTCACCGGCGGGCGCCATGTCGGTCGACTACGGCGCCGACCAGACCTTCAGGATCATCGCCAATGTCCACTACCACGTCGCCGACGTACTCGTCGACGGCGTCTCGGTCGGTGCGGTGACCTCGTACACCTTCACGACCGTCACCACTGACCACACGATCGTGGCCAGCTTCGCCATCGACAGCTACGCACTCAGCTACACCCATGGCGCCCATGGCACGCTCACCGGCAGTACATCGCAGACGGTCGACTACGGCGGCAGCGGCACCGCGGTGACCGCCGTCCCGGACACCGGCTACCACTTCGTCAGTTGGAGCGACGGCTTGCTCACCGCGACCAGGACAGACGCCAACGTGTCGGGAGACTTGAGCGTCACCGCCAGCTTCGCCCCGACGCACCCTCCGACCACCACAGTCAAGGGTCTGCCTTCCGGCTGGGTGCATCACGTTGTGACTCTGACTCTCGTGCCGACGCGTTCGGCTGACGGAGGACCCATCGCCTACACCGAGTACCGCATCGGCACCGGCCCCTGGATGCGGGGCACGACGGTGATCGTCACACAGCAGGGCGTGACCACGATCACCTATCACTCGGCCGACACGGACGGCAATATCGAAGCCGTCAAGACCTGCCAGGTGCGCATCGACCTGACACCTCCCGCGGTGCGCAACGGCCTCGAGGTCAATGTGCGCTGGAACGGAACAGCGAAGTTCACCTATCGCGGCCGCGACAACGTCTCCACTGCTCTGCACTACCGCCTGGTGATCAAGTACCACGGCAAGATCGTCCTCGTGAAGCAGCTGGGCCTGCAGCCCGTGGGCCGTCGCTTGGCGACAAGGCTGCACTGCACGATGCGGGCGACCGGAGCAGACGCGTACATGTGGCGCGTCGAGGCCTTCGACGGCGCCGGCAACCACGCGGGCGGGCTGTGGCAAGAGCTGGAAGTGTGGCCGCCAGGCGTGACCGTACCCCACTCGTAGTCATCTTCAGCTTTCGTCTACCGGCCCGTGGGCCGCGAAGCTGTATTCCGCGTGCTACTGCACCGTGATCGTCACCGGCACCCACCCGAGATGGTCGCCGCCGGCGACAGTGATCCCGTTAGCTACGGTGTAGAAGTCGATCCTGCCTTCGATCACGTCGCCCGACTCGGCGTCGGCGGGCACGTGGATCGAAGCATGGATGGTGCCGCTACCGCCATCGGGGGCGATCGTCAACGGAGTGGCGGAGTTCGCCGACGAGGTGAAGCCGTCGATCGGCTGGGGCCCGACGTAGTCGACGTTGAGCGCGTAGGCGGCGGTCGGCGCCGGCAGGGTCGGGTTGCCGTATCCCAGGTCGACCGTCCAGGTGCCCGCGATTGGGTTCGCGACCACGGCGGCGTTGCCCATGTCCGTGGTGGCGAGACTGGTCGACTTGCTGGTCCCCGTCGGGTCGTACATGCTCAGGTCGACCAGCGTGCCGGGAACGCTGCTCCACTTCACCGAGCACGTCACCAGTGTGACGTCTTGCGGCAGGGTGAACGAAGCCCCGCCGAGGTAGTCGGCCATGCCCGGCTTGAGCGTCCCGTTGACAGTGGTGTCGAAGGCGTAGTCCTCAGACTGCAACATGCCGTTCCAGATCATCTGGCTCCCGGCATAGGCATCGAGGCTCGTCGGACCCGGGTTGTGGACCGTGAAGTCCTTGCCGACCGTCGCGCCGGGGGCCGCGGTCGCGGTCCACGGCGTGCGAGCGACCGCACTCTTGCCGAGCGTGATGGTGCCGGTGTAGGGCTCGGCGAACGAGTCGCCCGAGAAGCCGGGGGCCCAAACGAGGGCCTGCCACTTGCCGGCCTTGGGGGCGTTCATGACCACCTGTTCGCTCGTGTGCGTGAAGGCCGACGACGGCACCAGCCCGTTCGGATAGTCGGGATACGCCACCAGGTCGCCGCCCTTGGCGTCGCGCACGTTGCCGCTGGGGTCGACCAGGTACAGGTTGACCAGGTTGCCCTGGTCGGGCCAGGTCAACGAGGCCGAGACCGAGTGAGTCCCGCTGGGCACGGTGAAGTCGTAGAAGTAGAACTCACCACCGTTGTATTCGACCGTCGAGCCGGTGATGGTGCCGCTGAACGTGCCGTGGCCGTTGGCGATCTTGACCGGCACGCGGATCGAGACGGGCACGGTGGCCCTGGTGGCGCCGTTGTTCACCACGAGGCCGCCGAACGAGGTCCCGGCCGCCATAGGCGCCGTGACGGTCGCCGTGACCTGCGCCGTGGCGCCGGGCATGAGCGTCAACTTAGGCTTCGAGACCTTCATGGCGTGCCACGTGGCCTTGTGGAGGAACTCCACCTGCATGTGCACGACCTGCGTCGCGCCGGTCGGCGACATGGCGCCGCGCGGGAAGATGTCGAACTCCCAAGGGTGGCCGGCCTTCACCACGGGCCGCTGGCCGGCGGGGCTGGTCAGCGAAACCTGGGCGAGGGCCAAGTGGCCGTAGCCGCCGTAGGTCGGCGCGTAAGTGAGGAAGTTGCCGTCGGAGTCGTACAAGGCGTCGCGGATCGACACCTGGGGCCCGGACGGCCAGGTGACCTTGGCCTGCACCAGTTGAGTCCCCTTCGGGATGGTGATCATCTCGGCGTCGTAGTAGTCCTGCGCCTTCTGCAGCGTGATGTCCTTGACGATGGTCTGGGCCTTGTTGACGACGAACGTCCTGGGCGTGAAGGAGACCGTCTCCTTGGTGTCGCCGGTGTTCTTGACGGTGATGCTCGTGGACGCGCTGGCGCCGGCGTTCAGGCGCGGCGACCAGCTCGTGGGGTTGTGCTTGTCGGCCGCGACCGAGACAAGCATGGACTTGCCCTGACGCAGGACCTCCCGCACGGCCGCGGCAGCGTTGACCATGCCGCTGCTCTGGTCGAGAGCCGGGTAGCCGAGGTCGCTCGCCGTGCTGGCGAGCAGGTTCTTCCAGTACGCCGGCGCGGGGAGCTTCTGGCCGGAGTGGCTGAGCTTCCAGGCGCACTCGGCCAGAGCGAGATCGCCGGCGCAGACCGGTGCCGCCATGCTGGTGCCGCCGAACTCCTGGATGCCGGCGCTGCCGTAGGCGTCGCCGGCCACCGGGTCGAGAGCCCACCCGTAAGCGCCGAAGGCCATGATGTCGGGCTTGTAGTCGCCCTGTGCGTTGGGTCCACGGCTCGACCAGCAGATGACCTGGTCGCCCTTGTAGGCGTCCGGCGAGGCGAGGAACTGGATCTGCGCGAACTCGCGGTTGCCGGTGGTGGCGCCCACGGTGAGGGCGTCCTTCAGGTCGCTCGGCGAACCCAGCGTGCCCTGCCCGGGGCCTTCGTTGAACGCCGAGACGCAGTAGGTGATGCCGGACTTGATGGCCGCCTCGACCGCCAGGGAGACGGGGTCGTGGCCGTCAGGCGGCAGTGCGAAACCGCCCCAGCTGTCCGAGATGATGTCGACCTTCTCGTCGACGAGCCATTGGATGCCGCGGATGAACTGCGAGTCGTAGCCGCCGTTGAGGTCGCCCACCTTGGCCATGAGGACTTTGGCTTTGGGCGCCATGCCGGCGTAGCGCATGGCCGTGCCGGTCTCGATGTTGTACACCGGCAGGCCCTGGGCGGCGACCAGACTCGAGGTGCCGGTGCCGTGACCGTCGTTGTCCTGCAGGCCGCTGCCGGTGAAGTCGCGATAGGCCTCGATCGCCGGCGCCAGGTCGGGGTGCGTGGGGTCGGTGCCCGTGTCGGTCATGCCGACGCGGATACCCTGCCCCTTGACCGACTGGCCGTTGACCTTGATCTTCCACGCACCCTGTGCGTGAGTGAGCTGCAGCGCCTCGGACTCGAGAGTCGTCGGACTGGCCAGTCTCGTCCTACCTATGCGCGCGTTGCCCTCAGGCCCNNTGGTAGATGCCCTTCGAGTGGCGAGCCGTGAGCTTGCTCATCACCGTGCTCGCGGCGGCCTGGGACTTGAACACGACGATCACCTTCATCGTCGGCTTGTCGGTCGAGCCGTTGGCCCGAGCATAGATGACGCCGGCAGCTGCCGATACTCCCAGCGCCAGCGCCACAAAGAAGATGAAGATGCGACGTTTCATGGACCCTCCCTAGTCACGTGCCGTGCTAGGAAGCCTACACCCGCGCAGGGCAAACATGGCCGCCGCCTCGCCACGTCCCAGGACGTGGCCGCCGCGTGGCCGCGTCCTGTGCTATCCTCGGCCGCGTGAGCAGCCAGACGTCATCCCCGCAGACGCCGTCCCCGCCCGAACGCGGCGACTTCATCCGCGA
>PMKX01000156.1 GCA_003158705.1 Actinomycetota bacterium | reverse complement strand
GCGCCGCGTTATCTCGCAAGTACGCCAGCAGCTCGGCCAGCCAGTCGTCGCCGGCGCCCTCTGCCGACGGCCTCTGCCTCGGCGGCCGCGTCATTTCGTTGTCTTCTCTGTGGTCCACGTCACCGGCTCAGAACTTGAAGTACAGAAACGAGGCCGGGCCCGCCGGCCCCAGCACGTTGAGCACGAACAGCCCAAAGGCGATACCCACACCCTGCAGCGCCGGCGCCAAGCGCGAGAAACCGGCCTGAAAGGCCAGCAGGGGCCGCTGCGGCACGTACTGGACGCCCACGCCCAGAGCGATCAGACCCACCACCGTCCACGTCACACCGGGCGAGGGCGCCCCCCAGGCGGTGAACAGGTGGCCCAGAAGCCCGAAGGCGTCGCGCAGCGAGTCGGCACGGAAGAACACCCAAGCCAGCGCGACGAAGTGGAACACCGCCAGCCGCTGCAGCACGCGCCGGCCTGCCGTATCGCGCGGCGGCGGCAGCCCCAGCGCAGCGCGCCGCGCCGCGCGCACGCGCTCGCCCGTGAGGCCGGCGCCGTGCATCCCGCCCCAGAAGACGAACGTCCACCCGGCGCCATGCCACAGGCCACCGAGCAGCATGGTGGCCATGAGGTTCACATAGGTCCGTCTGCGGCCCAGCCGGTTGCCGCCCAGAGGGATGTAGAGGTAGTCGCGCAGCCAGCGCGAGAGCGTCATATGCCAGCGGCGCCAGAAGTCGCGCAGCGACAGGGCCGCGTAGGGCGCGTTGAAGTTGTCGGGAAGACGAAAACCCAGCAGAAGTGCCAAGCCGATGGCGATGTCGGAGTAGGCGCTGAAGTCGCAGTAGATCTGCACCGTGTAGCCATAGATCGCCACCAGCGTCTCCCACGACGAATGCATGCCTGGGTCGGCGAAAACGCCGTTCACGAGATGCGTCGCCAGGTAGTCGGCGATGATCATCTTCTTGAAGAGGCCGCCAAAGATGAGCGTGAAAGCGCGGGCGCTGTCGAGACGCCGCGCGTCGCGAGGCTGGCCAAGCTGAGGCAGGAACTCCGCCGCGCGCGCGATGGGACCGGCGAGCAGATAGGGGAAGAAGGCCACATACACGGCGAAGTCGAGCGCCGGCGCCGGCTCCAGCTCGCCGCGGTACACGTCGATCACGTAGCTCAACACCCTGAAGGTGAGAAAGGAGATGCCCACCGGCAGCACGATGTTGAAGAGCGGGATCGAAGGCTGCAGCCCGACGCCGCGCAAGACGTTGGTGAGCGAGCTGACGAAGAAACCGTAGTACTTGAACCAGCCCAGCAGGCCGAGGTCGGCGGCGACCGCCACTGTGAGGATCGCCTTGCGCCCGCCGACGCCGGGCCTGCCCATGAGCTGGGCGGCCGCCTGGTTGACCAGCGTCGCCACCACGAGCAGGCCCACAAAGCGCCAGTCCCACCAGGCGTAGAAGACATAGCCGACGAGGATCGTGAACCACTTCCACAGACGGAAGCGCGGCATCACGAGCCAGTTCAGCGTGAACACCAACAGGAAGAAGATCGCGAACGTGATGGTCGGAAAGAGCACAGCTCTCCTGCCTGACGCGGCCGCCCGATCGTTTGCCCGCATTGTACAGGCGCCGCCGCGTCGCGGCGATGGCCGGCAACGCCGGCGCCGGCCCAGGTGCGGGCGCCGGCGATATACTGGAGCCACCCCCGAACACGGACGTCCATCATGAGCAGAGCCTTCGTCAAGGAACCGGATGGCGGGCCGCCCGAGGACGAGATCCCCGAGCGGCGCGTGAGCGAGCATCCCAACCACGTCACGCCCGCCGGCCTCCGGCAGCTCGAGGACGAGATCGGGCGCTTGCGCGCCGAGCGGCTACGCGTGGCTGCCGACGAGGACGAGGCAGATGCCGGTGAGCGCCTCGCCCACCTCGACCGCGAGCTGCGCTACTTCGTCGGCCGGCTGGAGAGCGCCGTCCTCGTCGCCCACCGGGCCACAGACGAGGTGGCCTTTGGCGCCCAGGTGCGGGTGCGCGGCAGCGACGGCACCGAGCGCCGCTTTGCCATCGTCGGTGAAGACGAGGCCGACGTGGCGAGCGGCAAGGTGAGCTATGTCTCGCCGCTCGCCCAGGCGCTGCTGGGCGCCCATGTCGGCGACACGGTCACGTGGCAGCGGCCGGCCGGTGACCTGCAGCTCACCATCGTGGCCCTCGACGACCCCGACACGCAGTGACGTCAGCGCCCGGCGACGCGAACTCGCGGTCGGTCGTGGCCCGCGTGCGCGGTCCACTGCTCGGCCAGGCGAGCGCCTGCGAACCCATCCTGCGCTCGCTGCCGGAGTGGTTCGGCATCGAGAGTGCCATCGTCGAGTACGCGCACGCCGTGGACCGGCTGCCCACCTTCGTGGCCGAAGTCGACGGCGAGCCGGCGGCGTTCCTCACGCTGCGGCCCACGTCGGAGTTTGCGGCGGAGATCCACGTGATGGCCGTGCGCCGCCATGCCCAGCGCCGCGGCTTGGGCCGAGCGCTGCTCAGCGCCGCCGAAGCTCACTTGCGAGGCCAGGGAACGGAGTTCCTGCAGGTGAAGACGCTGGCCGAGTCAGACCCAGACCCCAACTACGCGGCCACACGCGCCTTCTACGCGGCCATGGGCTTTCGCCCGCTGGAAGAGATCAGGCAGATCTGGGGGGACGAGAACCCCTGCCAGATCATGGTGAAGACCGTGCCGCCGAGCGACTAGGTGCTCGTCGGGCTGGGCGTGCCTCCGGTGCTGGAAACGACGGTCAGCCGGCTCGACCCGGATGCCTTCTGGCCCGACGTCAAGGTGACCACCACCGAGAGCTTGTACGTGCCCGGATCGAGCACCGCCACGAACTGATACTCAAGGTCGCGATTGGTGGGCTGTGCCGACGCCAGCGTGAACAGCTCCTTCACGGTGTCGGACTTGTCCTTGACGGCGATCTTCACGTTGCCCTTGGACCCGGCGGGACCGTTGATGCGATAGCCGACCGTGACGGTCTGGCCTTGGGCGACATGGACCGAGCGGACCACGATGTCGATCGGCGACGGGGAGACCCCGACGCCGCCGGGGGCGGTCGTCTTGTGGACATTGGTCTTGTGCGGCCTTGGCTGCGCGGCCCCACCGCCGCCGCCACTGCAAGCCTTGGCCAAGATGATGATCAGGATGATGAGCATGACCACAAACGCGCCGAGGACGATGAGCCGGTGGCGGCGGATCTGCTGCTGGCGTTGCCGCCGCGTCAAGCGCGGCGGCGCGGCACCGCGGTGCGGCGGCAGAGAGCCGCTCGGCGGCGCCGCGCGGGGCGGCTCGAACGAAAACGGCAGCAGGTCTTTGTCGCCTCCGCCGCCTGTGCCTCTGGCGGCATGCGGCGGCACAGGAACGTCGCGGCCCGCCGGTGGCGTAGGTGACGGCGTGGTAGCACCTGGTGGCATCGGTGACTGCTCGCCGCCCGCCGGTGACGTAGGTGACGGCGCGGTGGCACCNNACCTGATGGCATGGGTGGCTGCTCCCCGCCCGCCGGTGGCATCGGTGGCTGCTCGCCGCCCGCCGCGCTCGACGCCGGCTCACGCGCGGCGGGCGGCGGCGGCACAAACTCGAACGGCGGGAAGTCATCTTCGTCCGGACCGCCGGACGACCCGGAGCTCGACCGGTCGGCGTCACGGTCGCGCGAGCGACGCCACGACAAACGCCCGCGCCGCTCGGACCGCCGCGAAGCGGGGAACTCTGGCGTGCCGCTATCGTCGTCCATGGGTCGCCTCTCGACGCAGGTTGCACGCCCATTGGGCGTGGGTGCCGTGGCCAGTCAAGAGCTCGTACGAGCCCATTATCACAGATTGGCCACCGGCGCGCAGCAGGGCGGCCGACGCGGGTTGGGGCGCCCTCACGCCTGGGCGGTCGCCGGCGGCACGAACACCCGCGCCGCCATCTCGTTGTCGAGCTGGAACAGCCCGCCCGGCGCATCCTGTGTAAGTCGCAGCTTCTGGATCATGTCTTCGGCTGACGCCTCTTCCTCCACCTGCTCGGCGATGAACCAGTGCATGAGCACCTG
>PMKX01000065.1 GCA_003158705.1 Actinomycetota bacterium | reverse complement strand
GCCACTGAGTTCAGTGGACTCATGGACGACTTCGCGGCGCTCGGCGTGCAGGTGATCGGCGCGAGCATCGACACGCCGGCTGCCAACCGGAAGTGGGCGCGCAAGTACGGGCTGCGCATGCCGCTCATCGGGCGGCAGGGTGAGGAGCAACAGACGGTGGCCGCCGCCTTTGGTGTGGCGCGGCCGCTGGTGGGTGTGGCCAAGCGCACGACGTTTCTCATCGACGCGGACGGCACGGTGCGCCAGGTGTTCGCCAACGTGACGCCGCGCGGCCACGCCGCCGAGGTGCTGGCCGCGGCCAAAGCGATCTGGGGCTAGCGCCTCGATCGAGAGCGTGGACCGTCTGGCGGACGGAAAGACTGCGAGGTGAAGTGATGCGCACGGAACACGACGCGCTGGGCGACAAAGAGGTGCCGGACGAGGCCCTGTACGGCATCCAGACGGCGCGGGCGATCGAGAACTTCCCGATCTCGGGCCTGGCGCCGCGGCCGGAGCTCGTCGTCGGCATCGTGACGGTCAAGAAGGCGGCGGCGCTGGTCAACCGCGAGCTCGGCGTGTTGGCAGCCGAGAAGGCGCAGGCGATCGTGCGCGCCGCCGACGAAGTGCTCGACGGCGCACATCGCGAATACTTCCGCGTCGACCCCTTCCAGGCCGGCGCCGGCACCTCGCACAACATGAACGCCAACGAGGTGCTGGCCAACCGTGCCAACGAGCTGCTCGACGGCGGCCCTCGCGGCGTCTACCGGCCGGTGCACCCCAACGACGACGTCAACAAGGCGCAGTCGAGCAACGACGCCGTCCCGACCGCCATCCGCATCGCCCTGCAGGCACCAGCGGCCGCCTTGCTGGGCGAGCTGGCCCGCCTTCAAGAGGCGCTTTCCGCCAAGGGGCGCGAGTTCGACCACATCCTCAAGAGCGCTCGCACGCACCTCCAGGACGCGGTGCCCATTCGCCTCGGTCAGGAGTTCGCCGCCTACGCAGTCACGGTGGGCAAGGCGCACGAGCGTGTCGAGCGAGCCCGCGACGAGACGCGCGCCCTCTCTATCGGCGGCACAGCGGCAGGCACGGGCCTCAACGCCGACCCACGCTTCGCGCCGCTCATGGTCGCCAAGCTGAGTGAGATAGTCGGCGTGCCGTTTCGGCCGGCCGCCGATCTCGTACAGGCGACCCAAAGCCTCGACGACCTGGTCGTCTTCTCGGCCGCCCTGCGTGGCGCTGCCTTGAGCTTGATCCAGATCGCCAACGACCTCCGTCTGCTCAGCAGCGGGCCGCGCACCGGACTAGCCGAGATCACCTTGCCGCCGGTGCAGCCCGGTTCGTCCATCATGCCGGGCAAGGTAAACCCTGTGATGGCCGAGATGCTCGACATGGTCTGCTTCCACGTCGTCGGCGCCGACACCGCCGTGGCACTGGCCGCCCAGGCGGGGCAGCTCGAGATCAACGTGATGACGCCGCTGGTGGCGTACGAGCTGCTCTTCGCCCTCGAGCTGCTTGCCAACGCGCTGCGCGTGTTCACCGACCGCTGCGTGAGCGGCATCGTCGCCGACGAGGAGCAGTGCCGCCTGTGGGGCGCGCGCAGCCTGGGTCTGGCTGCGGCGCTCAACCCGTACATCGGCTACGAGGCGGCGGCCGAGGTGGCCAAGGAGGCGTACCGCAGCGGCAAGCCGGTGCCCGACGTGGTGCTGGAGAAGGGCATTCTGACGCCGGACGAGCTGGCCGAGCGCCTGGACCCGGCCTCGCTCACCCAGCCGCGCCGGCAGGCGCCGGACGACGGCAAGTAGGGCGCGCAGGGGCCGCCTTCGGAGGTGCCGGCCGCGCAGGCGTCTCCCGCGCAGGCCCGCGGCGCTAGCCAGAGGGGCGCCGTGCGGATGGGCCGCTGGGCGGAAGGGCCGCTAGTCTCCGCCGTCGCGCGGCCCCAAGTAGGCCCGCGTGTCGAGCATGCGGTTGAAGGCCGACCAGCGCTCGCGCCCGTCGCTGGCGCGCTCGATCTCGTCGAAGGCACCCACGCGCGCCGTCATGTCGTCGCAGAAGTGGACGATGATGGCTTCGCGGGTCATGGGGATGACCGGACTGCCCTTTTCCTTCTGGCCATGGTGCGCGACGATGATGTGGCGCAGCTGCGCGGCTGGCTCGGCCGGGAAATCGGGCACCTCGGCGATGAGGGCCGCCACCATGTCGTGGCCGATGACGATCTCGCCGTGCAGGCGCCCCGTGTCGGTGAAGCCGGGGGCGAACGGGTCGGTGGAGTAGGCCTGCGTCTTGCCGATGTCGTGCAGCAGCGCGCCGGCCACCACGAGGTCGCGGTCGACGCCGGCGAAATGGCTGGCCACCTCGCCGGCCACCTCGGCCACGATGATGGAGTGCTCGAGCAAGCCGTGGCGGTAGGCGTGGTGGTTCATCACCGCTGCCGGTGCGATGGCGAACGCCGCTCCGGGCTCGCTGCTGGGGTCGACGGCGCGCTCGAGTAGAGCCCGCACCGGCGCCGAAACCACACTCTCGACGAGCGCGCGCAGACGCTCCTGCAGCTCGTCGAGCTGCACCGGCGATACGGCGACCAGAGCGGCCGCGTCGTACTCGTCGGCCTGCATGCGCCGCAGGCGCTCGACCTTGAACTGCTGGCCGAACTGGGGGCTGGTCTGGATCATGCCCTCGACCTTGACCACGTCGCCGGCCTCGAGCTGCTCGAGATTCTCCGGGGACGGGTCGAAGTGGATGGCCTTTATCTCGCCCGAGGCGTCGCGCAGCTTGAGGCGCAGGAACGCGCCGCCCGTGCGCGCCGTCGCGACCTCCTTCTCGCTACAGAGGAAGTAGGTCGTGACTTTGCGGCTCTCGGGCAGGTCCGAGAGCATGATCTTGTCCGTCTCGTCCGGCGGGGCGCCGGGTGCGTCGCTCAGGCTC
The DNA here is from genome assembly GCA_003158705.1 of Actinomycetota bacterium. Classification (GTDB taxonomy): domain Bacteria; phylum Actinomycetota; class Thermoleophilia; order UBA2241; family UBA2241; genus FEN-672. The sequence continues at coordinate 8,709 of PMKX01000065.1, read as the reverse complement.
ATGGCATCTCCTTGATCGGCCTAAGCGTAGCAGACCGGCGGGACGGCCGCGCCACGATGCGGTAGCGGCCGACTGACGATGGGGGGCTGCCGCTGTCTCTGTCAGGCCGGCGGCGTCGCTCCGTCGTCAGTTGCGGTCGCCGGCGGTGCGTCGGCCGCCGCCGGCATCTCCGCCTCCGGCTCGGCGCCGGCCGCTTTGATGGCGGTGATCTCGGCTTCCTTGTCGGCCACCCGGCCGAGCGCTTCGCGGATCTTGCTCACCGGCGCCTCGAGGCCGGCATGAGCCAGTTCGCCGCCGGCGACAAGCTGGAACGCGACGTCGCCGAGCTCCTTTTTGGCCGCCTCCACGTCGCCCTGCAGCGACTTGAGCTTCATCTGCGCTTGGGCGACCTTGGTCGCCCGGCCCGCGTCGTCGGCGATCTCGCCGGCCTTCTCCTTCACCTTGTCGAAGAATCCCATGGTCTCTCTCCTCCTCTTTCGGCTGTGTTCCCTAGTCTGTCGCCGGCATGTCGCTCGCCGGCCGTTGGGCGAAGCTCCCCTTGGCCGCCAAGAGGACGATCACGAGCAGCATCGCCAGGACCATCACAAAGACGAACGGCAGACGGTAGCCTTGCCGGTAGAGCAAACCGCCTAGCACCGCTCCTCCCGCCATCGGTATACCCATAATGGCGTCGAAGATGGCGAACCCCCACGCGGTCGGCATGCTACCGAAGGAGCGCCCGACGATGCCGGTGGCCACGAAGCGCGAGGTGTCGAAGGCGCCGCAGCAGAGCATCGCCACGGCCCACAGGGCGGGGTTCCCGCCGGCCATCAGCAGTCCCGCGCCGGCGAGAAGGAAGAGCAGGACGCCGCCGATGCCGGCCCGCGGGCCGTACAGGTCGGTCACGCGGCCCATGGCCGGCGTCAGGATGGCCGCGCCCAGGGCAGCCAGCGACGAGTAGACGCCCAAGGCGCGGTATCCCTGGTGGTGCACCTGCGCCAGGAAGGGGTTGAGGAACGGGCCGCCCACCGACACCGCCAGATAACCGACCAGGAAGAAGAGGAGATAGCGGCGGAAGGAGCGGTTGCGGCGCACGGTGGCAAGGCTCCAGGGAGCGTCGGCGGTGTGGTAGGGCGTATCGCGGATGAAGCTCACCGTCGATGACGAGAGCACGTACATGACGGCGCTGACGAGGAACACCGTGCGCATGCCGAAGCGGCTCGCCAGGTAGCCGCCGATCAGTGGTGCCGCGATCAGGCCCAGCGGGTAGGCGGCGAGCACGAAGGTCATGTTGCGCGCCACCCGCTCCGGCTCGGACTTGAGGTAGATGTAGGCCTTGAAGGCCGGGTTGTTGGCCATGTAGAGACCCGAAATGAGCAGGCCGGGGATGAGCCACGGCCAGCTGGGCGCCAGATAGAAGGAAAAGGCGGCCGGCACCGTGAGCCACCACACGGCGACGATCACGGGCTTGAGCCGAAAGCGGGCCGCCGCCCAAGCGCCGGGGATGTTGCCGGCGGCCATGGTGGCCAGGTACACGGCGTTGAGCACGCCCACGGCGAAGCCCGAGGCACCCAGGTGCTTGATGGCGTAGACGTAGAGCAGTTGCAGGTAGAGGCCGACGCCCAAGGCGAAGAGCACGTTGGCGCCGGCCAGCAGCTTGAGGTCGCGGTCGAGGTGGCGCACTTCATGTCCCATCGTCGGGGGTCGGAGTCGGATTCTACGCTGGCCGCGCCTGGGCCGCGAACCGGCAGGCGGGCGGGCAGGCGGCGGGCGGCGACCTCGCCGGCCCCGCCAGCCCGGTACTCGCCGCAGCGCCGCCCGCCACTCGCCGCAGCGCCGCCCGCCACTTTCGTCGTGCCGGCGTTTGCTGCATACTCATACACTTCAGCGCGCTGGGCGCGTGCATCGCGTGAGGAGAATCCGTGGAGCTTCGACGCCTCGACCACCTGCCGCCATACGTCTTCAGCATCGTCAACGAGATGAAGTCGGAGGCACGGCGGCGCGGCGAGGACATCATCGACCTGGGCATGGGCAACCCCGACCTGCCCACGCCGGCGGCGATCGTCGACAAGCTCACGCAAGCCGTGCAGAACGGCCGCAACCACCGTTACTCGGCCTCACGTGGCATCACCAAGCTGCGCCTGGCGCTGAGTACCTACTACGCCAGGCGCTTCGCGGTGGAGATCGACCCGGAGTCGGAGGTGGTGGTGACCATCGGCGCCAAGGAGGGTCTGGCGCACCTGGCCTGGGTGCTGCTGCGCTCCGGCGACACGGCGCTGGTGCCGGAGCCCTCGTATCCGATCCACTCCTTCTGCGCGATCCTTTCGGGCGCCGAGGTGATCAGCGTGCCGCTGAGGAGCGACACGAGCGACTTCTTCGCCGATCTCATGGAGGTCTACCGCCGCACCTCGCCGCCGCCGCGCGTCATCCTGGTCAGCTTCCCGCACAATCCCACGGGTCACTGTGTGGAGCTCGGCTTCTTCGAGCGCTTGGTGCGCTTCGCTCGAGAGAACGACGTCTTTGTGATCCACGACTTCGCCTACGCCGAGATCGTTTTCGACGGCTACCGGCCGCCGAGCATCTTTCAGGTGCCGGGTGCCAAGGACGTGGCNNCTCGACTACGGTGTGTTCCAGCCCATCCAGATAGCCGCCATCATCGCTCTCAACGACTGCGACGACGCCCCCCCGGCGGCCGCCAACGTATACCACCGGCGCCGCGACGTGCTCTGTGAGGGTCTGCAGCGCGTCGGCTGGCCGGTGGACAAGCCGCGCGGCACCATGTTCGTCTGGGCGCCTATCCCCGAGCGCTTCCGCCACTTGCACTCGCTCGAGTTCGCCAAGCTGCTGCTGCGCGACGCTCGCGTGGCGGTCTCTCCCGGCGTCGGGTTCGGCGCCTCAGGTGACGACTACGTACGCTTCGCCCTGGTGGAGAACGACGAGCGCATCCGTCAGGCTGTGCGCGGCATCCGCAAGGTGATGGAGAGCGACTAAGGCGCCGCTAGGTGGCGGCGAGCCGGCGGCACTGCACGGGGTCCGGCCCGCCGGAGTGCAGACCACCGGCGCGATAGCGGCAGCCGCCGCGGCACGTGGTCACGAAGGCGCAGCTCTGGCAGGGTTCTCCCAGGCTTTCGACGCCCAGGTGCGGCAGCGCCATCCAGGCGGTGTGCAGGCCGTCTTCGAGGATGCCGCCGGCGACGTCGCTCAGCAGACCGCACTTGGCCACCGAGCCGTCCGGCAGCACGGTCGCCATGTGGGCGCCGCACAGGTGGCCCTCGTTGTCGTTGTGCGTGCCGGCCGGGATGGCGTAGTCGAGAGCGGCGACCGCCTCGTCGAGCGGTGCCTGTAGCTCAGGGTGATCGAGGAGGCGGCCGGCCTGAGCAGGCACGTCGATGGTCCACTGCCACACGTCCAGATCGGCGACCAGCGTGGCCAGTCTGCGGAAGTCGCCGAGGTTGAGGGCATTGACGGTGGAGGCCACCGACACCGGCAGGCCCACCTCGCGGGCCATGCGCAGTCCCTCCAAGGCGCGGCCGAAGGAGCCTGGGCCGCGCACGGCATCGTGACCGGTTTCGAGACCATCGAGGCTCACGCGGACCTCGTGCACGTTGAGGCGCGTCGCCGCGCGGCGGTCGAGCAGCGTGCCGTTGGTGCACAGAATGACGCGCAGGTCGTAGCCGGGCAGCATGTCGTTGAGCTGCCAGAAGAACGGATGCAGCAAAGGCTCGCCGCCGGAGAGGGTGAGGCGCAGGCCGCCGCCGGCTTCGAACTCCTCCAACATGCGCCGAAAGCCGAACACGGAAAGGTCTTGGCTGCCGGCCGCGCCGCAGTAGCAGTGGGCGCAGCTCAGGTTGCAGCGTGACGTGAGATGGACCAGAAGGTAGCGCAGCGAGGGCGTGTCGCCAACGGCCACGGTCTGCCGGCGATAGGCAGTCTCGGGGCGCCGCTCGAGCAAGCCCTCGTTGAGGCACCGGGCAAGGAACTCGGCGTCGGCTTGGGCTGCCGACGCACCACAGAGGCAGTCTTGCAGGAAGCCGAAAGCCTCCTCGCTGACCTGCAAAAGGTCGTCGGTGGCGCGCTGGTACACGTAGGGCGCTTCCAGGCGTTTCAGGGAGGCGTCGGGGGAGAGATAGACCTGAGGGTTGAGCATCTAGTGGCTCGCTGACGGCATGGCGGCGAGCCGCGGCTGAGAGGGCGGCATGCGCCGTCGTCGTCCGTCGGCCTTGTGAGCCAGGTTCGTGAAGGTGATCACTCTTCCCCCAAGCGGCGAGTCGCGCTGGATTGCCGCCGCCGCAGCGACGATACTATGCCTATGACGCAAATCATGACCACCGTTGGAAGTGCGCCGCCGTCGCAGCCGAACGCTGCGCCGCCGCAGCCTGAGGCGCCGTCCGCAGGCCTGCGCCTCGGCGGCATGGCGCTGCGCGACGGCGTGATGCTGCAGAGCGACCGGCGCTGGGCCGCGGCCGTGCGCCAGCCGGACGGCCGGATCGCCGTGTACTCGGGTGACAAAGCCCGGCTGCCGGGCCGCGAGCTGCTCACGCGCGTGCCCGTGGTGCGCGGCCTCGCCCGGCTTGCCGAGGCGATGGCCGTGCTGCCGGGTCTGCGCCGCCGCGTAGGTGCCCCCGTGCTGCCTCAGGAAGACCCACGTCTGCTTGCCGCCACGGCTGCCAGCGCTGTCGCTACCGTGCTGCTGCGGCGGTCACGGCGCGGTTCGCCGGTAGCTCGTGAGGCCGCCGTCATGGGGCTGTCCATAGCGCCGGTGTTGTTCGCTCTGCGCGACTCGGAGCTGTCGCGCTTTCACGGCGCCGAGCACAAGAGTGTGGCGGCCTACGAGACGGGAGAGGCGCCGCCGCAGGCCGCCAAGGAGCACGAGCGCTGCGGCTCCAATCTGGTAGGTCCGTTGCTCATCACCAACCTGGCGACCAACGCGATGCTGCGCCGCGCCGGCAAACAGAATCGGCCGCTGCCGGTCCTCATGGCTGGTCTGGCCAGCATCGGCGCGGCGGTGGAGCTCTTCGCGTGGATGGCGCGCCATCGCGGCAACCCCGTCGCCGACCTTCTGCGCCGGCCGGGTCTGGAGCTGCAGCGGCGGTTCACGACCAGCGAGCCGAGCCAGGATCAGCTCGACGTGGCCCAGGCGGCACTGAAAGAGCTGGTGCGGTTGGAGGGGGCGGCGCCGGAGCCGCAAGCAGCAGCCGGCGCCTGAGCGCCGTGCGGCGCGTCTAGTCTGTGTCTTTGGCCTCGCGCAGCGCCAGTCGCAGGCGGCGGCGCTCCTGGGCCTCGGCGAGCCAGCGCCGCTGTTGCTCGGTCTTGGGCTCGAGCGTCGGCACGGCGATGGGTTGGCGGTCGTCGCCCACGGCCACGAAGACCAGATAGGCGGAGTTGGTGTGCGTGACGACGCCTGTGTTCAGGTCTTCCGCCTCGACGCGCACACCCACTTCCACGGACGTGCGGCCGGCGAAGTTGAGATTGGCCTTGAACGTGACCAGGTTGCCGACCTGCACCGGATAGTGGAAGTCGATGCGGTCGATGGCGGCCGTGACGACGGGGGTGCGACAGAACTGGTAGGCACACGTGCCGCCCGCCTCGTCGATGAGCTTCATGATGACGCCGCCGTGGATGTTGCCCATGAAGTTGGCGTCGGCCGGCTGCATGAGCTGGGAGAGAACGACGCTGGTCTGACTGCTGCGTTGCGGCTGGGCGGGCACGGAGCCTAGATCTGCAGCGCGCCGGGGAGGCGATGACGCCGGCGATCGCGTTGTTCGCGCTCGCCACCGCCGGAGCGGTCTCGGCGGCGATCGCCTTGACGGCGGTCGAGGATCACTGTGATGTTGGGGTTGTCCTTGTAGTGCTCGACGAGGCGCCGGTAGGCCTGGTCGCCGAGCTCGGGCGGCACCACACAGTAGATCACGAGGCCCTCCTCTCCTTCGCCGTCACTGTAGCACTCGCGCTCACGCCCCGCCAGAGTGTCTGCCGGTCGGGTCCTGCGGCTCGCTGCGCAAGGGCCGGTGGCTGACCCTAGATAGGGGTGCGGGCCGGGGCACACCGCGGCGTTGCTTTGCCTAACGCCTCGGCATACCCCGGCCCGCATAGAGGGGGTACCACCCCCGATATCGGCAGCGCAAGGCGAGAACTTTAGCCCAATTTCCGACGCTTTGGGGGGACTCGGCTCCTGGCGCCGCTTTCCAGCCTGGCTCGTGCCCACATTCGCTTCAGTTTCCGCCTCGCGTTGCCGACATGGATAACGAACGCGTCGACGGGATGCGCGGCAGACTGCCGCGCGCGGCCGACGGCGCGGCGCACATATGAAACGAGACGACCTACAAGAGAGCGGCACGACCGTGGCGGAGACGCGCCCGATAGGCGCTGCCGCCGCATCGGGCGACGTGCCCGAGCAGGAGCTCACCTCCATCGCCGAGCACGTTGCGCGGACGCTGGATGTGTGGGAGTGCGACGTGTACGAGTGGGACGCCGAGCGCCGGTCGCTCACGCCCACGGCTTTCTGGTCTCAGGAGCCGACGCCGGCCGATGGCGACTGGCTGGGCACGGCCTACACGATGGACGAGGACCAGGCCGTCAGCGCCATCATCATGGGCAGCGACGTCTTTGAGGAGCAGCTCGACGACCCCGACATGAGTCCCGCTGGCCGGGCGCTCTTGGACCAGTGGGGTGAGAAGAGCACCCTGAGCATGCCTCTGGTGTACCAAGGTGAGACGGTCGGCTGCTTGACGCTGGTGGAGAAGCGAGCTCCACGGCGCTTCACAGATGAAGACAAGCACGTTCTCCGCCAGCTGGCCGTGCCGGCGGCCGTGGCGATCCACGACGCGCGGACACGGCGCGTCGAAGAGGAGCGTGGCCGACGGCTCGCCTCGCTGCTCGACTCCATCCGCGCCGTCTCGGCGACGGTCGTCGTCGAGGACGTCCTGGTCTTGGTCTGCCAGAAGGCCGGCGAAGCCCTGGATGTGCCGAGCTGTGTGATCTGGGAGTATGATCCCGAGACGCTTTCGATCGTCCTGCGCTCCGACTCCGACCGCGGCCGCACAGGACCCGAAACGGACGCGATCGGCACGACCTATCCGCTTGCCGACTACCCTGACGACAAGGCGATCCTGGAAGCGGGCGTGGTGGTAGAGACGCACCTTTCTGACCGCAACATAGACTCCGTGACACGCCAGTCCATGAAGGTCTCGGGCGAGAAGAGTTGCCTCTCGGTGCCGATCATCTTCGAAGGCCAGCCGCTGGGCCTGCTCGAGATCGTGGAGACACGCTATGAACGGCGCTTCAAACCGGAGGAGCGTGAGCTTGCCCAGGCACTGGGCGAGCAAGCCGCGGTAGCTATCCAGAACGCGCGCCTGTTTAGACGGCTCGAGGAGCAGAACAGGCGCCTGGTGGCGCTGTTCACGGCCAGCCAGGCGATCGTCGGTCACCGCACGGCTGACGAGGCGCTCGCGGGAGTGGCCGAGGAAGTGGCCGGCCTGTTCGTGGAGCGCGAGTGCGCGGTGGACATCTACGTGCGCTTGCCCGACGGCACCCAGCGGCGCGTGGTGCACACCGGAGCCGGCGAGCCGCCGACCGCCGGCTGCGACCAGGACGACGAACTCGTGAGCGCTGCGGTCGCCGCTCTCACGCCGCAGCAAGCTGAGGCCGGCACGGCCCGACGCCTGGTGACGCCGCTCGTTCTGCGCGGCGAGGTGGCCGGCTACCTGCAGGTGACGGTGCCGCTGCGCCGCCGGTTCAGCGACGGCGAGGCGGAGCTGGTACAGATCTTGGCAAACCAGGCGGCCGTGGCCTGGGACAACGCTCAGACTCAGGAGCGCAGCCTGGAGCAGCGCGACCAGCTGGCCTTGGCCAACCGCCGCCTGAATGCCTTCATCGCGCTCACGGAGCGGTTGCGCGGCCTGGTGGGCGAAGCGGCCCTGCTGGAAGTGCTGGGCCAAGTCATGCAGGAAGTGCTCGATTTCAACCAGTGGGTCGCCTACCTCTACAACAGCGAGGCCCACGCCTTTCACGTCGCGGCCTCGGTGGGTGGCGTACCCCATGTGGAAGAGCAGATGATCGGCGCCGACGTGCCGGGCCGCGTCATGAGCGGCCTCTTGGCCGCGGCCACGCCGATCTCACAGTCGCANNGAAGGCACGCCGGCGCCGGATGAGTGGCAGAACGACGACACGCTGCTGGTGCCGATGGTCACCGACCGTGAACAGCTCATCGGCTATATCGAAGCCTACGATCCGCGCGACCGGCAGCTGCCGACCCTGGAGACGGTGCGCCTGCTCGAACTGTTCGCCGCCCAGGCGGCCAGCAGCATCGAGCTGCACCGTCTCTATGAAGCGCTTGCCGAGCAGGCGCGCACCGACGGCCTCACGGGCATCGCCAACCATCGTGCCTTCAACGAGAGCCTCGCACAGGAGGTCGCCAAGGCCGCGCGCTACGGCACGCCGCTTTCGCTCTTGATGATCGACATCGACAACTTCAAGCCCTTCAACGACACCTACGGTCATCCCCAGGGCGACAAGCTCCTGAAGCAGATGGCCGCCCTGCTGCTGGCCAGCACGCGCGAGAACGTCGACCTCGTCGCCCGCTACGGCGGCGAGGANNCACGGTCGCGGAGGCCATTCGGCAAGCCATGGTCCAGACCGCGTTCGAGGGCTCGCCCGACAAGCCGGAGGTGCAGGTGACCGTAAGCGTAGGGGTGGCCTCGTTCCCTGACCACGCGCGCAGCGCCGAGGAGC
>PMKX01000111.1 GCA_003158705.1 Actinomycetota bacterium | reverse complement strand
TCGATGCCGACGAGCTGGGGCTCGTAGCCGTTGGGCGCGGCGGGGTCCTTGACGATCTCGAAGTTGGCACTCTGGTGGGTGGCGATGTAGCCGGCGGTGGAGGCGTCGGTGAGATCGGCCGCCGCCTTGCCGCCCTGGATGGCGAGCAGTGCTTCGGGCTGCTTCTGGAGCACGAGGATCGTCATCTGCGGCTGGCCGGCAGTCTTGAACTTGGTGTTCAGCGTCTGCAGGAAGGTCTCCTGAGTGGTGCCGCTCTCACAGGCGACGGTCTTGCCGGCGAGGCTGTCTGGTGTGGTGATGCCGTCCGGGTTGCCCGTGGCGACGAGGATCGCCGTGCCGTCGGCAGCGTAGTCGACGAAGCTGGAGTACTTCTGCCGGGCGGCAGTGTCGTACATGTCCGACATGACGATGTCGTACTTGCCGCTCTGGATCCCGAACGGGATGCTGTCGAACGGCACGTCGTTGAACGAGACTTTGATGCCGAGCTTCTTGCCGATCGCCTGCGAAAGGTCGTAGTCGATGCCGGTGGGCTGCTTGCTGGTCGGCGTCACCCACATCTCCCACGGCGGATAGGGGATGTCACTGGCACAGCGGATCTGACCAGCAGAGGTGACGTTGGAGGGAAGCAGTGCGGTCAGTGCTGAATCGGTCGTGACGTTGTTGACGTCGAACGTCTTGCCCGAGCTGGAGGATGTCGGCGACGCCTTCTTCGAGCTGCTGCCGCAGCCGGCCGCTACGAGGATCGCGAGCGCGAGCAGCGCGGCCACAGCCACGAGCAGCCGCCATGTCAAACGGGTTGGAGTGGGTCTCATCATCGTCCCTTCCTTTCGTGTCATGGCGGAGGCGTGCCACCTCCGAATGACCGGTCCCCTGGCTGAGCAGCCGAGAGCAGTATAGACCACGACCCACGTCACCGTCAGCGTGTGTGCCGAGACGTACGGCGGACGGGCGACCGGCGGCCCGAGGTCTGACTGCTAGGGCGCGGGGCGGCGGGCGACGCGTGAAAGCGAGCGCCGCCGCTCCTGGCGCTTACTGTCGGCTATCGCCTGTCGGAACGCCTGCCAGCCGGGGATGCCGCTCACGCCGCCGCCGCCGTGCGCGCCGGCCGAGCCGTTGTAGAGGCCGCCGATGGGCGTGCGGTAGTCGGCGTAGCCGGGAGCCGGGCGCATGTGGAACATCTGGTCCACGCTCAGCTCGCCGCCGTACACGTTGCCGCCGACCAACCCCAGGTCCTGCTCCAGATCGTGGGGGCCGATGACCTGCCGCGCCAAGACGGCGCCCTTCAGGTTGGGCGCCAGCTCGGCGTAGGCATCGACCACTCGGTCGGCGTAAGCCTCCAGCTCGTCGCGATGTGGTTCTGTATGCCACTGCCACGGCACCCACTGCGAGTAGATGGACATGCAGTGCAGACCGGCGGGCATGAGCGAGTCGTCGAGCACCGAGGGGATGGTGCCGTCGGCGATGGGCCGCGCGCTGGGGCGGCCGGCGACGGCGTCGTCAAAGGCCGCCTGCACGTAGCGCGGCGAGAAGGCGAGCTCCATGCTGCCGCTGTGATGCTCCTGCACATCGCCGCCGGGAGCAGCGGCGAACTCGGGCAGCTCGGCCAGCGCCAAGTTGATCTTCACAGCGCCGCCACGGCACTTGAAGCGTTCGATGTCGGCGACGAAGTCGGGCGGCAGCGCGGCGCGCTCGACGAGTTGCAGGAACGTCAGCTTGGGGTGAGCGGTCGAGACGACGATGGGCGCCGCCAGCTCCTCGCCGCTCTGCAAGGCGACGCCGGCGACGCGGCCGTCGCGGACGATGATCTTCTCGACGGCCGCACCCAGGCGGACTTCGGCGCCGTGCGCCGCAGCAGAGCGGCGGCAGGCGGCGGCCAGGCCGCCCATGCCGCCGCGCACAAACCCCCAGCCGCCGAAGTGGCCGTCGCCGGGGTCGCCCATCGAAAGGTGAAACAGCACGTAGGCCGTGCCGGCCGCGTCNNGTCGAGCAGCTCGCTGACGCTGACGGTGAAGAGTCGCGTGAGGTCGGCCGCGCCGCGCACGCCCAAGCCGCGCGCCCGCCAGGCGACCTTGAGCAGGTCGGCCAGGTCGCCTGGCCGGCGCGAACCCAGCTTGGGCGGCACCTGGGTAAAGAGCGGCCACACCACGTCGGCGAGGCCTGCCAACCAAGCTTCCCAGCGCGGGTAGGCCTCGGCGTCCTTCTTGGAGAATTGCGCGATGCTGGCATGGCTGCGGGCCGCGTCCTCGTGCAGGGTCAGGCAGCGTCCGTCGGGAAACGCCTGGAAGTACGGTCCGAAGGGGAACACGCGTAGCCCGTGGCGTTGCAGCTCCAGCTCGGCGACGAGGCGCCGCGGCATGAGGCCGGCCACGTAGGAGTAGGTGTTGACCTTGAAGTCGGGGTGCTCGGGCCACGGAGCGCTGGTGTCGGTGCAGCCGCCGACTCTGTCGCGCCGCTCGAGAACGACGGTGCGCAGGCCGGCGCGAGCGAACAGAGCGGCGCTGACGAGCCCGTTGTGACCGCCGCCGATGACGATCGCGTCGTA
>PMKX01000177.1:4945-6924 GCA_003158705.1 Actinomycetota bacterium | reverse complement strand
CACGACGCTCCTCAGCTCGGCGGTCGCGCCCGATTATAGCCGAGCGGGGGGCGGGCGGGCGGAGCGCAGCCGAAGCGGCACACGAGCGCGGCGGGAGCGGCATGCGCGGCGGCGGGGGCGGCAGGCGCGGCGGCGGGGGTGGCCTCGCCGCTTGCTGCCTCGCCGCCCCTCTGGCACACTTGGCGCGGCGGCCTGGCGGGTACGCTTTCTCCGCAGGGCCGAAGCCTATCGTCGCAGAGAAAGGAGCCGCGTGAGCTGGGTCTACTGGCTGTTCCTGGTCGCGTTCGTGCTCACGCTCGTGCGCCTGCTGCGCGCCCGCCAACAGGCGACACGCGCGCATCGTCCGGTGCCGCTCTTCGAGGATATCGGCCTCATCGGCCAGCCGATCCTCGTGGGCGCGCTCTTTCTCATCTACAAGTTCGGCCCGTCACGGCCACACGCGTTCGGGGTCGCCCTCACCCTCTTTGTCACGCTGGCGCCCTTCATCTCCGGGTTCGTGGAGGGTCTCTCGGACTCGGCCAAAGCTCGCCGTATCCGACTGCTGCTCTTGCTCACCATCGCCGCCCTTGCCGTTCTACTGGTGCTGGCGTTCTTCGTCAGTGTCGCCGTTCTGATCGTGATGACGGTGGGCGTCGTGGCCGTCATCCTGCTGGCCACNNATCCTGTTGGGCCTGGCGCCGCTGCGCCGTGAGCGCAACCCCGGCGCGTGACCGGTGACCTTGACGCGTGAGCGCCCCACCGCATGAGCGCTGACCCGGACCCGAAGGTGACCGAGCATCGCCACCAAGGGCCGGCCGCCGAGATCGTCTCGGCCGGCAACGANNCACCAACAGCAACTGGCTCTGCCGCCGCATCACCGGCCTCGGCGGCCACGTGCGGCGCACGACCATGGTGCGCGACGAGGTGCAGGTGGTGGCCGCCGAGGTGCGCGCCGCCGTGGCACGGCGGCCGGTGCTGCTCTTCACGGTCGGCGGCCTGGGCCCCACCGACGACGACCTGACGCTGGCCGGTGTGGCCTTGGCCACCGACCAGCCGTTGGCGCTCAATGCCCAGGCCGAGAGCATGGTGGCGGAGCGTTACCGGGAGTTTGCGGCGCGCGGCTATGTTCCCTTCGCCGAGATGAACGAGGCGCGCCGCAAGATGGCTCGTCTGCCGCGCACGGCCACTCCGGTGACCAACCCCATCGGCGGCGCCCCGGGCGTGCTGCTCGAGGTCGGCGAGACGGCCATCGTCTGTCTGCCGGGCGTGCCGGAAGAGCTGCAGGCCATCGTGGACGAATCGCTCGACGACCTCTTCGCGCGCCTCTTCGGCGCCGCCCACTACGAGGAGCGCGCCTTGGTGGTGGAGCTGCAGGACGAGTCGGCCATCGCGGCGCAGCTGCGCGCCGCTCAGGCCGCCTATCCGCATGTGTACGTGAAGTCGCGCGCCAAGCTCTTGGGCTCGACGCGCGTGATCCGCGTGACGCTCGCGGCACGCGACCGCGAGGCCGCCGCGGTGGACGCGCAGCTCACGGCCGTGGCGGCACAGCTGAGTGACGACATCGTCGCCGCAGGCTACTCCGTGCGGCCGGAGGCACCGCCGGACTCCGCCTGAACGACTCGCCGCTGCCTCGCGCCTGTGCGCGGCGAAAGAGCGGCCGGGGCGTCGGTCTAGGCGAGGTGGTCGTCGATGAAGTGCGTCGAGACCTCGCCGCGCACGAAGAGCTCGTGCTCCAGCACACGGCGATGGAAAGAGATGGTCGTCTTGATGCCCTCTACGGCGAACTGGGCCAGCGCCCAGCGTGAGCGCTGGAGGGCCTCGTCGCGGTCGCGTCCCCAGACGATGAGCTTGGCGAGCAAGCTGTCATAGAAGGGCGACACCGTGTAGCCCTGGTACACGTGCGTGTCGAGCCGCACCCAAGGGCCGCCGGGCGGCACCCAGCGGGTCACCGTGCCCGGCGTGGGCAGAAAACCGGCCTCGGGGTCCTCGGCGTTGATGCG
>PMKX01000177.1:0-4911 GCA_003158705.1 Actinomycetota bacterium | reverse complement strand
AACTCGACCGTGCCGGCGCCCTCGTAGCCGGCGGCGCGGGCGGCCTCCACGGCCGCCGTGCCCATGGCTGCGCGCAGCTCGGGCGTGACGGCCGGCGAGGGCGCCTCCTCGACGAGCTTCTGGTGGCGCCGCTGGATAGAACAGTCGCGCTCGCCGAGATGCACGGTGTTGCCGTGCGCGTCGGCGAGCACCTGGATCTCGATGTGGCGCGGCGCCTCGATGTACTTCTCCACGTACACGGCGCCGTTGCCGAAAGCGGCCTGCGCCTCGGCCTGAGCCTGACGCACGGCGGCGGCGATGCCCTGCGCCTCGCGCACGATGCGGATGCCCTTGCCGCCGCCGCCGGCCGAGGCCTTGATCATCACCGGCAGGCCGATGCGGCGCGCGACCTCCTCGGCCACGCCGGCGTCCTCGATGACGCCATCGGAGCCTGCCGTGACGGGCACGCCGGCGGCCGTCATGGCGGCGCGTGCCGCCGCCTTGTCGCCCATCAGGGCGATCGACTCCGAGCTCGGCCCGATGAACTTGACGCCTTGCTCGCGGCAGAGACGTGAGAACTCGGCGTTCTCGGCCAGAAAGCCGTAGCCCGGGTGGACCGCCTGGGCGCCGCGCTGTGCAGCCGCCGTGAGCAGCGCCGCGCTGTTCAGGTAGCTCTGCGTGGCCGGCGGCGGACCGATGCACACGGCCTCATCGGCGTAGGCCACGTGCAGGGAGTCGGCGTCGGCCTCCGAGTACACGGCCACGGTAGCTACGCCCAGCTCCTGGCAGGCCCGGATCACACGGATGGCGATCTCGCCGCGATTGGCTATGAGGACCTTGTCGAACATGAGCGGCTCCCGAGCTTGGGCGCTGGCGAGTATAGCAGCCACGCACATGAAGTATCATGGTGCCGGCGATGCGGAGGGTCCAATGACGAGCAACACCAAGAAGCGCCTCGCAGTCGTCGACGACGACGCAGACCTGCGCCAGATGCTTGCCTCCTTCTTCAAGGAGACCTACGAAGTCGACCTCTATCCGGGCGACCCGGCGACCCTCGAGTCTCTGCGCTCCCGGCCCCCCGACGTCCTGCTGCTGGACGTGGCCCTGCAAGGCATGGACGGCTACGAGGTCCTGCGCCTCATGATGAGCACGCCCAAGCTGCGCGCGGCGCCGGTCATAGTGCTCAGCGCGCGCGACGACTTCGCCAGCTTCGAAAAGGCACATCGCATGGGCGCCGTCGACTACATCACCAAGCCGTTCCGGCCGGAGGAGCTGGCCGCCAAGCTCGACGCGGCGCAGGCGGCCCGCCGCAAGCAGGCCGGCGCCGGCCGCCTCAAGCTGGGCGCCTTGCTGGTTGCCAGCGGCATCCTCACCCAGGCCGAGCTCGACCAGGTGCTGGCTCGCCAGAAGGCCGAGGGCGGCCGGCTGGGCGACATGCTGGTGCGTGACGGCCTCGTCTCGGAGGAGTCGCTCGTCAACGCCCTGGCCGGCCAGCTGCACCTCGAGGTCGCCGACCTGGGGCAGTCGGCGCCCACCGCCATCGCACTCGGGCTGCTGCCGCGCGACTTCGTCATCCGGCATCGCATCTTCCCCATGCGCCTCGACGACTCGGGCGCCTTGCACCTGGCGATGACCAACCCGCTCGACGTGGTGGTCATCGACGAGGTAGGCATGCGCACCAAACGACGCGTGGTGCCCATGATCTGCTCGGAGACCGCGTTCGACGAGGCGGCGTCGATCTACTTCAGCGCCCGCGGCAAGCTGCACGAGGGCGTGGAAGAAGACGAGGCGACGCGGCCCGAAGACTCGGCGCTGGCCCTCGACGCCTCTATCATCGAGATCGTCGACCAGGTGATCGGCGACGCTACCAGCATGAAGGCTTCGGACATCCACATCGAGCCGCGCGAGGACGTGCTGCACGTGCGCTGCCGGGTGGACGGCGTGCTGCACGACCTGCGCGAGTACTCGCCCGACCTGCAGCCGGGAGTCATCAGCCGCATCAAGATCATGGGCAACATGAACATCGCCGAACGCCGGCTGCCGCAGGACGGCCGCACGACGTTCGAGACATCGGGCGGCGAGACGGTCGACCTGCGTCTGGCGAGCATCCCCAGCATCTACGGCGAGAGCATCACCATCCGCATCCTGGAGTCGTCGCCGCTGCCGCCCACACTCGCGTCGCTCGGCTTTGCCGAAGAGAGCCTCAGGCGCTACGAGAAAGCTCTGGCGATCCCCGAGGGCGGCATCATCATCTGTGGGCCCACGGGCTGCGGCAAGTCCACCACCTTGTACACGACGCTCGAGCTCATCAAGTCACCGGAGCGCAAGGTCTACACGGTCGAGGATCCGGTCGAGCGCAAGATCACGGGCATCGTGCAGACCGAGGTGCGACCGACCATCGGCCTCACCTTCGCCCATGCCATGCGCGCGCTGGTGCGCGCCGACCCGGACGTGATCATGGTCGGCGAGGTGCGCGACCTGGAGACGGCCAAGATGGCCGCCGACGCCGCCATCACCGGCCATCTCGTGCTCACCACCCTGCACACCTTCGATGCCGCCTCCACGGTCCACCGCCTGGTCGAGATGGGCGTGCCGCGCTACCTGGTGGCGGCGGCCTTCCGCTGCGTCGTGGCGCAGCGCCTCGTCCGCCGCCTCTGCATCCACTGCCGCAAAGCCGAGACCATCACCGGCGAGCGCTGGGAAGAGCTCGGCCTGGGCAGCGCGCCCGGCAGCAGTCTCAACATCTACAGGCCGGTAGGCTGCGCCAAGTGCTTCGGCACCGGCTACCGCGGCCGCACCGGCCTCTACGAGGTCCTCGTCGTGGACGACATCATGCGCGACGTCATAGCCAGCGGCGGCTCGGTCCAGGACATCCAGCGCGCCGCTCGCGACCAAGGCATCGAGAGCATGCGCGCAGACGGTGTGCGCAAGGTCCTGGAAGGCACCACGAGCTACCTGGAGATCCTGCGCGTCACCATCTGACCGCAGGCTCGCCGGAAGGGGCGCCCCGTGCTTTCTGAGCTGCACATCCTGGACGTTCTCTTCGTCTTTCTGACCATCCTGGTGGCGTCCATGGCCGTGCCTGTGGTGGTGGTCGAGCAGCGCCGCGCACGGCTGCTCAGGCGCCTCGGTGCACGGCGCGCCTCGCGCGTGGTGGCCTTCGTCTACTGCCAGGAGGCGGTGGCGCTGTTCGGCTTCCCCGTGATCCGCTACGCCACCCTCAGCGACCCGCGCGACGTGCTCGCGGCGATCGCCGCCACGCCTCCCGAGACGCCGCTCGACCTGGTCGTGCAGCTGCCGCACGGGCTCGAGCTGCCCATCGACGAGATCGGCGCCGCCCTGGCCGCTCACGGCGGCCAGGTGACGCTGTTCGTGCCCCTGTACGCGCTCTCGGGCGGCCTGGAGCTGGCCCAGGCGGCCGACACGGTCGTGCTCGGGCCGCGGGCTGCTGTGGCCACCGCGGCCGCAGGCTCGCCGGCGCTCGCCGCGCGCGACATGCGCAAACTGGGCGTGACGGTGCAAGAGGAGACGCCGGCGGAGCTGGCGGCCTACATGCGCCTGTGCCCGCAGCCGCCGCAGCCGCCGGCGCGTTGGTTCGTCGACGTCCCGCGCAAGCCTGGCGAATCAGGGTATATGCCAGGCGATGGCTGAGAAGACCACAGTCGAGATACCCATCACCGGCATGACGTGTGCCACCTGCGTGGCGCGCAACGAGAAGGCGCTACGCAAGGTGGACGGTGTAGACGAGGTCTCGGTCAACTTCGCCAGCGAGAAGGCGACGGTGACCTTTGATCCGGCGCGGGTCAGCCTCGGCGGCATCGTCGGCGCCATAGCCGGGGCCGGCTACGGCACCATCAGCGGCACCGAGACGCTGCCCATCTTGGGCATGACGTGCGCCACCTGCGTAGCGCGGGTCGAGAAGGCGCTCAAGGCCGTGCCTGGTGTGCTGCGCGCCGAGGTGAACCTGGCGACCGAGAAGGCGACTGTCGACTATCTGCCCGGCCAGACTTCGCACGCGACCATGGCGGCGGCCGTGAGGGCGGCGGGCTATGACGTAGCCGAGCCGCCCGCCTCTACGGCCAGCGGCGCGGCCGGTTCGCGGGCAGCGCTACACGCGGGAGCGACGGACGCCGAGGCGGCGACGGACGCCGAGGCGGCGGCGCGCAACGCCGTGTACCGCCGCCTCAAGACCAAGGTCGCGGTCGGCGTCGCCCTCTCTGTGGTCGTCTTTCTGGGCAGCATGCGCCACTGGTTCCCCTTCTTGCCCCACTTCATGAGCAACGGCTGGCTCCTGTGGGCGCTGGCCACGCCGGTGCAGGTGTGGGTCGGCGCCCAGTTCTACCGCGGCGCCTGGGCGGCCGCCCGCCATGCCACGACCGACATGAACACCCTGGTCGTCATGGGTTCGTCGGCGGCCTATGTGTACAGCGCCGCCGGGGTGCTCTTCCCCGGCTTCTTCGCCCATCACGGTCTGGGCGCGCCGATGTACTTCGACTCGGCCGCCCTGATCGTCACGCTCATCCTCTTCGGCCGCATGCTGGAGGCGCGCGCCAAGCGGCAGACTGGCCAGGCCATCCGCACGCTCGTCGGCCTGCAACCCAAGACGGCCCGCGTGCTGCGCGACGGCCGCGAGACGGACGTACCGGTGGCCGCGGTCGTTCCCGGCGACCTGGTGCTCGTGCGTCCCGGCGAGAAGATACCGGTGGACGGCCTCGTCGTCGGCGGCGGCTCGGCCGTGGACGAGTCCATGCTCACCGGCGAAGCGATGCCGGTGGACAAGGGTGAGGGCGACGAGGTGATCGGCGCCACCATGAACACCACCGGCGCGCTCACCATACGCGCCACCAAGGTGGGCGCCGAGACAGCCCTGGCGCAGATCATCAAGCTGGTCGAGCGGGCGCAGGGCTCCAAGCCGCCCATCGCCCGCCTGGC